>JANXOQ010000002.1 GCA_025357775.1 Ferruginibacter sp.
ATTGAGTTTCAAGCGAAAATTAATTTCTTAAAATTAACTAATTCATAAGGCAGGATTAAAAATAAACGAGCACTTAAAATTTCATCTCATACTTAGTTTGTCTGCCTTTGTAGATGATAAGTTTTGTAGTCTATTAAATAAAAAAGTAAATAATTATTTTATAGCGTGTAATTAATTTATTTTTAATATTACAATACACAATTTAATGTGTATTTTTTCGTTTAGTTTATTAATGATTTTTTAATATTATTATGAAAACAAAAAGGCGTTTGATTATTGGTTTATGTTGTTGTGTAGTGCTTTTTTTTGTATTAGCTATTATTCTAGATAGTGTTATATCAAATAAAATTTATACTTTATTAGAAAAAAGAGTTGAACAAAATAAAAATGAAGTAGAAAAACTTATACAATTAGAAAATAGCAACATACACAGTTATGTAAATGAAAACTCTTATTTTACTGAATTATGTAATACGATAGTAAAAAAAGATACCGTTTGGATAAAAGATAATATGGATATTGTACTAGGATCAAAACAATATCAAGCTGATATATTATGGGTAATAGATAATTTAGGAAAGGATATTTATAAAAAGCATATAGGGGAGTTTAAAAGAAACTTTGAAATTAAGTTTCCAAATAATTATTCAATGGTTGATAGCTTTAGTAAAAAAGTTACAACTAGTTTAGTTATAAAAACTGGTGGAAATTACGTTTTTATAAGAGCAGCATCTATTGTACCAAGTTTTGATTTTAATAGAGAAACAAAACCCTATGGGTATTTAATTGTAGGAAAAGTAATTGATTCATCTTATCTAAAAAAATTATCAATTCTTAATTCATCGTTTCATTATTCATTTGTGGATAAAGGGAAAAAAGTTGAAAAAACTATTAATTTAGATGAAGCAAACACTAATTTTTTTAAAAGTATAAACGTATCAAATGAAAAAGATTTAATTATAAATGTTAGAAATTATTTTCCTGAAGTAAAATTATATCGAAATTTTGTTCGAATGTCCCTTTTAGTTTTTTTAATTGTGTTAGCTATTATAATTGGTTTAATATTTTGGTACTTCATTGGTTATTTTTTTAATCCCTTAGAAAGAGTTTCTAGTGCATTGCAAACAAATTCAGTAGAGCCATTAGAAAGAATAAAAATAAAAAATACAGAGCTAGGTGATATTGCAAAGCTCATTGAGAACTATTTTAACCAAAATAAGGTATTACAAACAGAAATACAGCAAAGAAAAAAGTCTGAAGCAGATTTAACAATTGCATTAGATGATATTCAAAAATCAACTATAGATAAAATTAAAGCAGAGCAATCTGCAGCAGCAAAAAGTGAATTTTTATCTACAATGAGCCATGAAATACGAACCCCAATAAATGGAGTTATAGGCATAGCTAATTTACTAAAAGACGAAAAACTTACATCGCATCAAAAAGAATATGTAGATGTTTTACATTTTTCAGCAAACCATCTTTTATCACTTGTTACTGATATTTTAGATTTTAGTAAAATAGAAACGGGAAAGGTAGATTTTGAAAGGAGTTCTTTTGATTTGCAACATATATGTAATACAGTTTATCAATTACACAAACTAAATGCAGATGAGAAAAAAATAAATTTTATTTTTATTCCAGATAATAACTTAAAGCAATCCATTTATGGAGATTATGTTAGACTAAACCAAGTACTCACAAATCTTATTGGCAATGCTATTAAATTTACGAAAAAAGGTAGTGTAATTTTTTCTTACATGGTAATGGCAGAAACTTCCAATAACTGTACAATACAATTTAAAGTAAAAGATACTGGTATAGGTATTGAGAAAGCTGAGCAAAAAAGAGTTTTTGAAGGGTTTTCGCAAGCAAACAGAAATATATCAAAAAATTTTGGTGGTACAGGTTTGGGGCTTACCATTTGTAAAAAATTGGTAGAGTTGCAGGGAGGTAAAATAGTTGTAGAAAGTGAACTTGGATTAGGCTCAGAATTTATATTTTATATAAGTTTTGAAAAACATGCATTTACGGCTGTGAATAGCGATGTAAAAACATCCCCTACCAATACAAACTTGCTAAATGGAATGAAGGTATTAATAGCGGAAGATAATAATATTAATATTTTGGTAATTAAAAGATTTTTAGAAAAATGGGGTATTTCATATAAAATAGCATTAAATGGAAAAGAGGCTGTAACCCTTGCTACTAATGAATTTTTTGATGCTGTTCTAATGGATTTACACATGCCGGAGATGGATGGTGAAGATGCCGCAAAGCTTATAAGAAACAGCGATAATAATAAATTAAATGCTATACCAATAATTGCGCTTACTGCAAATGCGTCTAGCGATACTCAAAATAAATTATTAAACGGTGGCTTATTTAGTAATTATATAAGTAAACCTTTTAACCCCGATAATTTATTTAAACTATTAAAAAAATATTATCATGACGTGTAAAAACTTGAAAATTTATTTTATATTTAAATTAGCAGTTTAGCATAATGTCTTTAAATACTACGTACTCTTTATACTAATGTGCCATTAGCCAATTTTCCCCACTACCCAATTCAGCTTCTGCAGGCACATCGTTTGGTAAAATTAATGCCGATTTCATATTATTTAATATCAATGGTTTTATTGCTTCTAGTTCATCTTTGTGTACATCAAAAACTAACTCATCATGCACTTGCAATAGCATTTTGCTTTTAAAATTTCCTGCCTTTAGTGCAGCATGTATTTTTATCATAGCAAGCTTCACCATATCAGCCGCTGTACCTTGTATGGGCGAATTTATAGCGTTTCTTTCTGCAAAGCCACGTACTGTAAAGTTTGCACTAGTTATATCTTTCAGCCAACGCTTTCTACCCATCAAGGTTTCTACATATCCATTTTCTCTACAAAAATTAATAGTATCATCCATATATTTTTGTATACTGGGAAATTCTTTTTTATAGTTGTCTATTATCTCTTTTGCCTCTGCTCTTGGTATGCCTAGGTTTTCTGCAAGCCCAAATGCACCTTGTCCATAAATAATACCAAAGTTTACACTCTTGGCTTTGTAGCGCATTTCTTTGGTTACATCTTTTTCTTCTACACCAAATACTTTTGCCGCTGTAGCTGTATGAATATCTTTTCCTGTTTTAAAAGCTTCACACATATTTACATCGCCACTTATGGCAGCAACTACTCTCAGTTCTATTTGAGAATAATCTGCTGATACCAACACATAATTTTCATCTCTTGGTACAAATGCTTTTCGTATTTCTTTTCCTTTTAAAGTTCTTATTGGTATGTTTTGTAAGTTAGGGTTTGTGCTACTTAGCCTACCAGTAACTGCCACTGCTTGTGCATAGTTTGTGTGTACTCTGCCTGTGCGTTGGTTTGTAAGCAGTGGGAAAGCATCTACGTATGTGCTACGCAATTTTGTAAGTTCTCTAAAGGTTAATATCTGCTCACATATAGGATTGTTGTTAGCTAATTTTGCCAGCACTTCTTCACCTGTAGCATACTGACCCGTTTTTGTTTTCTTTGCTTTAGGGTCTAGTTTCATTTTTTCAAATAGTACTTCTCCCAGTTGCTTTGGGCTTGCTAAATTAAATCGTATGCCTGCCGTTTCGTACACTTTTTCTTCTGCGCCATTTGCTTCTATTTCTAATTCTTTAGAGTAGGTTTTTAAAAAATCCATATCTATGCGTATGCCTTCAAACTCCATATCAGTAAGCACTTTCACCAAAGGGTTTTCAACTTCCCTAAAAATTTTTTCTACTACTTTTATTTTTAATTGCGGCTCAAAAATATTTTTTAATTGTAAAGTAATATCAGCATCTTCTGCAGCATATTCTTTTGCCTCTTCTATTTCCACTTGGCGCATAGTGCCTTGTGTTTTACCTTTTTTTCCAATAAGGCTTTCTATACTCACTGGTACGTATCCTAAATATTTTGTACTAAGCAAATCCATGCTACGCTTACCATCTGGCTCTATTACATAATGTGCAAGCATGGTATCAAAAATATTTCCAGCCAGTGTAAAGCCATACCATTTCAACATTAATAAATCGTACTTCAAATTTTGTCCAATCCATGTTTTAGAAGTATTATTAAATAATTGTTGAAATTTATTTAAGAGTTGAATGCAGATTTCTCGTTCTTCAGGTAATGGCACATAGTAGCCTTCGGCAGGTTTTACAGCAAAACTAAGGCCCACTAAATCTGCTTGGTTGGCATCAATATGTGTTGTTTCAGTATCAAAACATATTTCAGAAAAACTATTTAATTTGGCAATTAATTTTTCTATTTCTTCATCTGTTTGCACCAACATATAATTGTGTGGCGTATTGCCAATATGCTTATCAGCAATTAAAACTGCTTCAGTATTTTCTTCTTCAAAAATTTCTTCTTTTGCATCTGGCATTATAATATTACCAAACAAATCCATTTGTCCAGCGGCGGCAGAAGCTAATTGTTTTTTGCTACTTGCTATTTGCCCACTACCCACTACTAATGTACTCACTTTCTTCCCCAATATTCTTTCTCCCATTGTTTTAAATTCCAGCATTGTAAATACTTCTTCCAATGCTTCTTTGTTCATTTCTTTCAATCTAAAATTTTCTTCATTAAACTCTACTGGTACATCCAAAATAATAGTAGCCAATTTCTTACTCATAATGGCATTCTCTTTTCCAGCACGTATTTTTTCGCCTAGCGATCCTTTTATTTTATCTGCATTATCTAAAATATTTTCAATCGTATCGTATTCTTTCAAAAGTTTTGCTGCTGTTTTTTCGCCTACACCCATTATACCAGGTATATTATCTACCGCATCCCCCATCAATCCTAGTACATCAATTACTTGTTCCACTCTTGCAATATCCCATTTTGCACAAACTTCTTTTGGTCCCATTATTTCTACTGTACCACCCTGGTAACCAGGTTTATAAATTTTTATTTTTTCAGAAACCAATTGTCCATAATCTTTATCGGGGGTAACCATGTAAACAGTATAACCTTCCCTTTCTGCCTTCTTTGCTAATGCACCAATTACATCATCTGCTTCGTAGCCATCAATAGCAATTACAGGAACATTAAACCCTTCCACAATTCTCATAATATCTGGCACAGCACTTCTAATATCTTCTGGGGTTTCCTGTCTATTGGCTTTATAATCTGCAAAATCTGTATGGCGTTCTGTAGGTGCGCTTGTATCAAAACAAACGGCTATATGTGTAGGTTTTTGATTTGTAATTAAATCTACCAACGTATTAGTAAACCCAAATTGTGCATTGGTATTGCGCCCCTTACTTGTAATACGTGGGCTTCGTACTAGTGAGTAATATGCTCTAAAAATTAATGCATAAGCATCTAATAAGAATAGTTTTTTTTCTTCCATTTGGTAAAGATAAAATAAGATTTTAGAAGTTTGAGGTTCTACAAATGATTATAAACATTAGATAATAAACTTTTGCTTCAATGTTTTTTTTAGTTTTTTTATTATGTATTTAATTCGAAAACGTTTAATATTTTTCAATTAGCGAAACACAAATATTCTGATTATTGTATTCAAAAAAAATGATAAATCTAATAATTGTTTGCTTCGATTACATAAAAAAAGGGCTAAAATTAAAGCCCTTAAATGTGATTTTTAAAAATGTAAAAAACATAATTATCTATATTATATTTTAAAAAAGTAAGTTGTAGATAAGCATTATGTTTTTATAAACTTTTATTGAAACTGTATTAAATAAAAAGTAGATTTATTTCTTATCTAAATAAAATTCAAAGGTATCACCTCTTAACCCTATTCTCATTGCTTCTAATGCTATCATTTCCGATGGGGCAATATTTCCAAGGTTTACATTGCAACCAATTAATTCTAAAAAATACAATTGTTGAGCTTTTTGTGGAGCTTCCCATAATATTTTCTCAGCAGGTATTTGGGTTAATATTTCTTGTACAAGCCCTTCACGTACTTCACCGCTGCCTCTATATATACCAACATTTCCTGCTTCACGTGCCTCTGCTATCACATACGTAGCACCTGCACTAAGCTCTGCACTCATAAGCTCTATCCATTTGTAAGGTGCTATAATGTGTGCAGCATCCTTGCTGCCTACTTCGCTGTATATAAGAAACTCTTTTGATAGTTTTTCTATATATCCACATTTTTCTGTGTGTGGAATTGTAATAGAACCATCACTTATTTCCATTGTTGTCACACCAAATTCTTTACACATAGCTACATAGTCATCTACTTGATTACGTATTAAAAATGCTTCAAATAATGTGCCTCCAAAATATACAGGAACATTATTTTCTGCGTACACAGCTAATTTTTCTTTAAGGTTAGGGGTTACAAAAGCGGTACCAAATCCAAGCTTAACTACATCTACATGTGGAGCAGCTACACTCATAAAGTTTTTAGCTTCTTGTACACTTAAACCCTTGTCCATTACCATTGTAAGCCCATTTGTACGAGGTTGCTCTGTACGATTGGGCATTTGAGAGAGGTTAAAATTCATTTTCTACTAAATTTTTTATTTTAATTTTTACAAATATATCTAAACTAAAATAAATGATTTGTAAATTTAGGAGCTAGATATTATTAAATGTTGTATTGGATATTATCAATACAATTTTTAATTAGTAAGAATGAGTAAGTTTATTTTTTCTTTTTAAACGTAGCAATTATTTCTACTACTTGGCGGTGTTTTAACAAAGATGGGTTTAATTGAATAAATTTCTTTAGTAATTTAGGGTTTAAAGACATACCGTTTTCTAATTGCAATAATGCCTCTTTCATTTGCCCATCTGCAAAAAGAAATACACTTAAATAAAATATAAATATTGGTTTATAGTCAGTTTGCTGATAAGCCATTTGGGCGTATTCAATACCTTCATAAAAATATTCGGCATGTAAAAAACATTTCAATAATTCAGACCATCCACTAACGCTTTTTGGGCGAATGCGTACTACATTTCTCAAAAGTTTCAGCGCTTCATCTGTATCTCCAATTTGCATATAACATTGCCCAAGAGCAAGGTTATAGTCTGGCTGCATAAGGTTTTTTCGCAAAGCTACATTCAAGCATTTTACCGCACTTGGCCATGCTCCTTCGTTCATAAAAGTAGTGGCTATTTTATAATGTAAGTGAGCATCTTCCGCATCTAAATGGCTTGCTTTTTTATAATAAAATCTAGCTTGTGCAAAATTTTGTACTCTATCGTAACAATGCCCTATTGCTTCATATACTACAGAATCTGGCATAGAAATTTCTAACACTTTTTCTAAACATTCAATAGCAGTTTTATAATTGCGAAGGCGTAAATGAGCATCACCCATATTTCTATAAGCGTTTTCAAATTTATCATTAATGGCTACTACATATTCATATGCATCTATAGCTTTTTCATAAAGTTTTATACCTTGATATGCTGCACCAAGGTTAAACCAAGCTAGCTCATTGAAAGGCTGTTCATCTAATATTTCTTTGCAAAGTGTTATTCCCTCTTCATTTCGCCCTGTAAAATCTGTCCAAAAACAAATTTTATGCAATGCTTCTTCATTTGCAGGGTCTTGCTTTAAAATAAGCACCATACAGTCAAATACTTTTTCAAAGTTTTCGTAATCATCATAAACATCTGATAACTCAAAAAGTAAATCTAATTTTTCTTCTCCTTCAAAATTTTCTATGGCATTTTCTAATAATTTTGCAGCCTTTTTAGGCATATCCAAAGCTAGGTAAGCTTCTGTTTTTAAAATGTATAAAAAAGTATCTGTAGTATCTATTTGTTCAATTTCATCTAATATTATTAGCGCATCTTTATATTGTTTAGTAATTAGCAATAAATTTGCTTTCAATAATAATAATTCTGCAGTATTTGGATATTGATTTATTGCATAATCACAAACTGTAAGTCCTTCATTTAATTGATTTTTATCTTCATAATACTCAATTAACCTTTCAAATCCTTCTTGCTCAATAAACGAATTTGGTCTACCTTCTCGTAAGTTTGTATATAGAGTAAGTAACTCCTTTAATTCTTCTCGGTCTTGTCTATACTGTTCGTTTCTCATAAATTTACCGTTATTAGTTGTAATTTAATATTAATTTTTTATAAAATAATGCTAACAAAATATTATTTTAACAAAAGCAAAACATTTTAATAAAAAATCCGTCCTAGTTACAGGAAATATTATTAGATTTGTAATATAAAGTTTAAAAATGATTAAATCAATTCGCATAATATTGTTAACAGTCACACTTACGAGTGTGTTTGTTCCATCTTTTGCGGATAGGGGTGCAGGTAAAAAAAAGAAAAAAGTAGTACTTAATATTAAAACACCACTAACTTTTGTAAATTCTTTAAATTTTAATTTAAATAACGGTATGAGGTTTACGGGTTCTTTGTTTTTGCCTCTTTTAAATACTAAACCACCATTCTCAGCAAATTCATTCTCATTTAATACCCTTGTAACTTACCAAAAAGGTAACTGTGTTTACATTGTGCCATACAAGCAAAAAGTTTTAGTGGCAGATATAAAAGAGGGATATACTGGTACTAAGCTAATTATAAAAATGAAATAGCTTTTTTATAGATTCAAATTATCGGAAAATTTTTTTTACTAATTTATTTTTAGTTTTTTTTATACTCTATTCTCCTTTTTTTAATTGTTGATTTTCCTCATAAGTCATTACTCTAAAACCAGATTTAGGTGCATCAAACTTATTAGTTACAATTACATCTCCATTTACTTTATTCAACGTGTATTTAAATACTAAATTACCAGATTGTACCTCATACTGCACAGGCATGCCTTGCAATTGTGGAAAAGCATTGTTGTAAGATTTATTTGTTACATCCATGTTAGCGTCAAAGTACACTACATAATTTTTGCCGTCAGCGCTAGTAGCAGTAGCTTTTTTACAGGCATAACCCGCTATTGTAGTAGTAGTATTGTCTATAGAAAAAATCAAACTACTATTTACTAGGTTTTTTTGGCTCCAATTTTCAGCAGTTGTTGTAATCATTAGTTTTTGTCCGCTGTATTCTTTTAGCACAAACCCTTTGCCAGTTTTCTTATCAAAAACGGTGCTTTCTTCGCCTAATGTATTTTTCATTTCTGTACGGCTTTTAGTTGCTGTTACAAATAAAGTAAGTACAGCTCCATTTAATGCACTTGACAATTGTTTTTCTCCTTTTGTAGTTTCTATAGAAATGTTGTAGGTAAGTGTACCTTCTGTAATAATTTTTTGTGCAAAAATATCTATTGATAATAAAAATGCAACAAATAATAAAATAGTTTTCATAAATTTTAAATATACATAAAGGTAACTAAAGCCTTGCCGTTTTAATACAGCATTATGTTAAAAAAAGTCCCACATTTTTAATCTAGCTTTGTGTAATTTTATTAATTCAAAGAGTTCTTAAAATAATTAAGCCTCAAACTATCATTCCAGCCGCTTGGGTTTTTTATAAAAGCAGTGCTGTTATAAAATATCATTCCATTCAAATTTGTCAAACTCCGAAGTTTTTTTATTTGCCTTGGTATTTGGGTTTTATCTTTCCAAGCTGCATTAGTACCTGCACGGTAAATGCCAATACCTACGTAGCAATCTTTTCCATACGAATTTGCGGCCCACCAATCAGCAAGTATGTTGTAGTCACAAAGTTTATGGTCTATTTCCCAATACAATTGAGGAGCTACATAATCTATCCAACCTAAGCGAAGCCATAACAAAATATCTGCATATAAATCATCGTAGTTTGTTTGCCCAGCCCTAGTGTTGCTACCTTTAGGGTCTACAGAGGCATTTCGCCATACACCAAATGGACTTATACCAAACCTACATTTTTTATTTACCTGTTTTATGGTTTTGCTAATGTTTAAAATTATAGAATCTGTATTGCTCCGTCTCCAATCATCTTTATTCATACCTCTTCCATTTATTTTATACATTTTATCATCAGGAAAATCTTTACCAGTAATACGATAAGGATAAAAATAATCATCCATGTGAATGGCATCAATTTTATACCGAGTTACAATATCTTTTACTACACTTATTACAAATTTTTGGGCCTCTTTATTACCTGGGTCAAAATATTTTTTATCACCAAAAGCAATGAACCAATCAGGGTGCTGGCGAGTAACATGCATGCTAGTGATGTTGGCATTTTTTATACTAAACACAGCACGGTATGGGTTTAGCCATGCATGAAATTCCATTCCTCTTTTATGCGTTTCCTCTAGCATAAAAGCCAGTGGGTCGTAGTATGGGTTTGGCGCTTGCCCTTGCACACCCGTAAGCCACTGGCTCCAAGGCTCTAGCGTAGATGGATAAAAAGCATCAGCAGCAGGGCGTATTTGCACTATCACTGCATTCATACCATTGCGCTTGTGCATATCTAGCAAGCTTATAAAACTTGCCTTCTGCGTAGCTACATCTACTACACCCTTTGCAGGCCAGTCTGTATTATCTACCGAGGCTATCCATACGCCCCTAAATTCTTTTTTTTGTGCCTGCGCAAAATTGAGTACACAAAGCATCATTGCAGCGAGAATATATTTCATTTAATAGTTTTAATTTTTGGTAAAGAAACGAAGAAATTTTTTAAGTGCTTGCTACTGTATTTACCTAAGAAAGGCTAATAGGAAAAGCTGCTAAGAGATGCTAAGGATAAAGAGGAAAGGAAAAAAATGCAAAGCATGAAATTAAAGTTAGGAGAGAAGAGAAGCAAAGAGAAAAATGGGCTAAGTGGTGCTAATGTAATAAGAGAAAAGGAGAAAATACAAAGTATCTAAATAAAGTTAGTAAAGATAAGAAGTAAGTAGGAAAAAATGAAATGGTTCAATAAAATAAATAACACAACTTTTTTTCTTCTTTTCTCTAAGCGCCTTTTAGCCCATTTCTCTTTTTCCCACTTACCTCTTCCTACCCTTCCATTATTTTATTTTGATGACTTATACTTTCCATGTGTACTGCATCATAATATTTTGTCATAAACTCTCTGCTTAAATTAAGTACTTCGCCTTTTTTATGCGCTTTTTCCAAAATTTCATTCCAACGATTAGTTTGCAAAATCGTAATGTTATTTTCTTTTTTATATTTACCAATTTGCTCAGCAACTTTCATTCGTTGGCTAATAATTTGCATTAGTTCATCATCTAAATGATTTATTTGCTGACGCAATTTTTCTAATGCTGCATGATACTCTGCAGAATTTACATCTTCTTTTCTCCACTCAATAGCATCCAACAATTCAGCCAAACGTTCGGGTGTAATTTGTTGCTTTGCATCACTCCAAGCTTCATCAGGAGTTATGTGGCTTTCTATCATCAATCCATCATAATCTAAATTAATAGCTTGTTGCGAAACAGCCTGCAAAATATCTCTGCGCCCACTAATATGCGATGGGTCACATATCAACAACATATCTGGGTTGCGCCTTTTCATTTCAATAGCCAAGTGCCACATTGGTGCATTTCTATATTCTGTATTTCCGTAAGAACTAAAGCCACGGTGTATCATACCTACTTGTTTTATACCAGCTTTTTGTATGCGTTCAATACCCCCCATCCACAATTCTAAATCTGGGTTTATAGGGTTTTTTACGAGTACAGGAATATCTACACCCCTTAATGCATCAGCAATTTCTTGTACACTAAATGGGTTTACTGTTGTACGTGCGCCTATCCACAAAACATCTACATCAAAACTTAGCGCATCTTCTACTTGCTTTGCTGTAGCCACTTCTACGGTGGTAGGCAAACCTGTTATTTTTTTTGCTTGCGCAAGCCATGGCAATCCTTTTACACCAATTCCTTCAAACATGCCCGGTCGTGTACGAGGTTTCCAAATGCCTGCACGAAGCATATCTATTTTTCCTGTAGCAGCCAAACGCTGTGCCGTTGCTATCATTTGCTCTTCGGTTTCTGCACTGCATGGCCCAGAAATAATTAAGGGTCTTTTTGCCCAAAGGAGCTGTACTTTTTCTTTCATGATGTTATTTTTAATTTTTTTTATTGAGTATCTTCCACCAACTTTCTTTTTGTCTTTTGCCAACTGCTTCTTGCCAACTAAAAACCACTACTTAATTATCCTCCTTATTTTATTCGCATCTTCTATCAACTCCAACAAGTATTTATAATTATCTTTTTCCAAACAACTTTTAATTTTTTTTAATTGCATAATATGCTCGTTCAATACATCCAATACATTTTCTTTATTTTGTTTAAAAATAGGTACCCACATGGCAGCATTACTTTTTGCTAGCCGTACTGTACTTTCAAAACCACCACTGGCTAGTTCAAAAATGGCATCGTCTTCTCTTTCTTTTTCCAATACAGTATTGGCTAATGCAAAACTTGTAATGTGAGATATGTGGCTAATGTATGCTGCATGTAAATCGTGTGCCTTTGCATCCATATACACAAGGTGCATCCCAATTTTTTTGTAAATGGTTTCTATAGTTTCTACTGCATCTTTTGCCGAATTTTCTTTATCGCAAATTACACAGGCCTTGCCCTCAAAAGCACCATGCACAGCAGCTTCGGGCCCACTATGCTCAGTACCCCACATAGGGTGTGTACCTACAAAACGATTTCGTAATGGATAATTTTTTACTACTTCACTCAAAGCAAATTTGGTTGAGCCTGCATCTGCAATAATTTGTTTACCATTTATCAATAGCATTATTTTTTCCATTACAGATATTGTTGCATCTACAGGGATAGCAACATAAATTAATTCACTTTTTTTAACAGCTTCTTCTAGCGATAAAGCTTCATCTATTAACCCAAGTTCCAGTGCCTTTGCCAGATTTGAATCATTAAAATCCACACCAATAATATGTTTGGCAATATTTTTTTCTTTTAGTGCTAATGCAAATGACCCACCTATAAGCCCAACACCAATTATCGTTACATTTTCTAACATTTTACTTTTCTATTTTTAATTCTATCAATAGCTACTTCAAACTTTTCTACAGGTGCACACAAGCTTATTCGTATATAACAATTTCCATTACTGCCAAATATTCCACCAGGTGTTATAAATACATTTGTATTGTACAATACATCATCACTTAGTGTGTAACCATTTTCAAAAATGGTAGAAGTTTTTGCCCAAACAAACATGCCAGCTTGTGTTTTATCATATTTACAATCCAACAAATCTAACAACTCGAAAGCTTTTTCTTTTCTTTTTTTATAAATTACGTTTACACTATCGTACCAATCTTTACCTAAGCCCAAAGCCTTTGCAGCAGCTAATTGTACTGGCAAAAACATACCACTATCCATATTGCTTTTAAAACGCAGTACCTCTTCAATTCTTTCTTTTGCTCCACACATTACTCCTACTCGCCACCCCGCCATGTTTTGACTTTTGCTGAGTGAGTTTAATTCTATAGCTACATCTTTTGCACCATTAGCACTAAATATACTAATAGGTTTTTCATTCAAAATAAAACTATATGGATTATCATTTATTACCAAAATATTATTGGCTTTTGCAAATGCAATTATCTTTTCAAAAACATTGTTTGTAGGTAACTGCCCTGTTGGCATATGAGGATAATTTACAAACATTAATTTTACTTTACTCAAATCTGTTTTTGACAATTCAACAAAATCTGGCAACCAATTATTTTCTTCTACTAAATCATAATTAACACAATTGCCTCCAGCCAATGTTACCGCTGATTTATATGTTGGGTAACCTGGGTTTGGTATTAACGCTTCATTGCCTTCATTCAAATACGTCATACAAATATGCATGATACCTTCTTTGCTTCCTATTAATGGTAATATTTCTTTATCAGCATTTAACGTAACGTCGTACCATTTGCTATACCAATCTGCTACTGCATTTCGCAGTATTGGCGACCCTTTGTACGATTGATATGCATGCGTATTTAATTTTGCCGCTTCGTCTTGCAATACCTTTATCACATCTGGGTGAGGCGGCAAATCTGGGCTACCAATACCAAGGTTAATGATATTTTTTCCTTCTTTATTTAAGTCATCTATTTCTCTCAGTTTTTGAGAAAAATAATATTCATTTATACTTGCTAATCTATTTGCTGTTTTAATATTCATCATTGTTATTCGTTATTATTTTTTCCATAATCGTTTTTATTTTTGCCGATAACCTTCTGCCTATAATTAATCTAATTTTCAATCTATCATATTTCTTCCTCCTGCGGGGGAGATAGAGGGGGCTGCATTTTTATATACTCCATATACCTTTAACGATTCCGTAAGCCCTTTCATTTTCTCTACTGTTTTGTTAAACACATCTAACGAATCAAATTCCATATCAGCATGAAAAGAGTACTTAAAGTTACTAATGGGTATTGGAAAACTTTGCAGCTTGCTTAAGTTTATACCTGCAGCGGCTACCGCTGTTAAAACTTTAGCCAAACTTCCTCTTGAGTGGTCGGTATGAAAATTTACAGATGCTTTATTGGCATTTTCAATGGCATCAAATAAACCTGCTCTTTGTAAAATTAAAAAACGTGTATAATTATTTTTCATTGTTTGTATACTTGGTGCAATTATATTAAGATTGTACAACTCAGCCGCAAGTTTGCTTGCTATAGCCGCTGTATGTTTATTTCTGTGTTGATGAATATATTTTGCACTCAATGCGGTATCTTCTGTTTCTACTAATTTCCAATTGTATTTTTCTAAATATTCCATGCATTGTAATAACGCCATTTGGTGGCTGTGTACTTCTTTTATATCTTCTAGTTTTACTCCAGGATTTACCAGTAAGTTTTGTTTTATACTCAAATACACTTCACCAATTATTTGCAGTTTACTATTTTGCAGTAATGAGTAGTTTGGCAAAATACTTCCAGCAATAGAGTTCTCTATGGCCATAACGCCACCATCACTTTCCTCTTTGTTGCCTGCAATTTTTACAACATCTCTAAAATTTGCACAAGGAATTACTTGTACTTTTTTACCAAAAAATTGTTGTGCTGCCGCTTGGTGAAAACTGCCTTCATAGCCTTGTATAGATACTTTTTGTGCCATAGTATAAATGCAAAAATCCCGACTACAAAGTCGGGATTTTTTATGTTTTTTAAACTTTAGTTTTATTAATTAGACATAAGCAATCCCCTTCTATTAGTAAAATAGAAGTAATAATAAAAATTGATAAATGTGTTTAATATTTTCATTCTGTAACGAATATAGTTATTAATTGCATGTTACAAAATTAATATAAGATTTAGTTTACGTTTTCCAAATGGATATTTGTTATAAATATTGATGATAATTACTAATGAAATAATTATTTGTCTTACAATTTTATTCAACGATAAATACTTTATAAAAATCTATATTGTTATTGGTCGTCATAACTTTACTTTTGTAATTATGATTATCGAAAAAATTAAAATTTATAAATATAGCATACCAATGCACCCATTTACCATTGCTACTGGTACTATGGACTTTGCCCAAAATATTTTAATAAAAATTTTTACATCAGAAAATATTACTGGCATTGGAGAATGCTCCGCATTCCCGATGATTGTGGGCGAAACACAAAATACTTGCTATGAAATGGCAAAAGATTTTTCAAAAATCTGGAAAGGTAAAGATGCATTGAATATAGAAAGCCGATTAAATGAATTGCATTTATTTACCGCAGGTAATAGTACAATAAAAAGTGCTTTCGATATGGCGCTCTACGATATTGCTGCTAAAAATGCTAACCAGCCTTTGTATGAATTTTTAGGAGGCGCAAAAAAAGAAATGCTTACCGATATAACAGTCGGCATTGGCACCCCTGAAATTATGGCTGTACAAGCAAAAGCATTTGTAGAAAAAGGAGCAGCCATTTTAAAAATTAAATTAGGCAAAGATGTAACTACAGATGTAGCAAGAATAAAAACAATTAGAGAAGCTATTGGTAATGAAATAAAAATTAGAATAGATGCAAACCAAGGCTGGAGTATTAACGATGCAACAAATGCACTAACCCAATTAGGGCAATATAATATTGAGTTTTGTGAGCAACCCATGCGTACATATAATGATGAGCATTTACCTGAACTTATAAAACAGTCCCCTATAAAAATAATGGCAGATGAAAGTGTGTACAATCACCATGATGCAATGCGACAAATAAAAAACAATGCCTGCGATTATATCAACATAAAGTTTGCAAAGAGTGGCGGCATAAATGAAGCGATAAAAATTATAATTGTAGCCAAAGAAAATAATATTCCTTGCATGATGGGTGGCATGCTCGAAAGCCGTGTAGCACTTACGGCCTTTGCACATTTTTCATCCGCCAACCCACAAATTATTTTCTTTGGCTACAATTATAATTTTTATCGCTTCATTTATGCCGCCACTCTTTGCAAACTTTATG
>JANXOQ010000042.1 GCA_025357775.1 Ferruginibacter sp.
GATGGTGTAAAAAAAATAACTAGATACCAACAATATTTTGCTATAAAAGAAACATTAAAAAAAATTTCCATTACCTATCCCCTCGGGGGAGGCCAGGTGGGGGAAGGCAAACGCATTGGTGGTGTAATATGGCATACACAAGGAAGCGGAAAATCGCTTACAATGGTAATGCTAGCACAATTAATAGCTACAAATAATAATATAAAAAACCCTAAAATTATTTTAGTTACTGACCGTATTGATTTGAATACACAAATAACAGAAACGTTTCAAAAATGCCATGTGCCAGTAGTAGAAGCACAAACAGGCAGCAACTTGGTAGAGTTAATAAAAAGCCCATCAGATGCAGTAATAACAACACTCATACATAAATTTGAAGCTGCTATAAATCAAAGTAAAGAAGGATTTGCATCACCAAATATATTTGTACTAATAGATGAAGGGCATAGAAGCCAGTACGGAAGGTTTAATGCAAAAATGCAGAAAATATTTCCCAATGCATGTTTTATTGCATTTACAGGTACACCATTAATGCAAAAAGAAAAAAGCACCGCAAACAAATTTGGTGGCATTATAGATGTGTATTCCATAACAGATGCAGTAGCAGATAAAGCAGTAGTGCCACTGCTCTACGAAGGGCGACATAATTTAATAGAAGTAAACGAAAAGCCTTTAGATGAATATTTTGATAGGGTATCTGAACCCCTTACAAAATATGGCAAGGCTTCATTAAAAAGAAAATATAGTACGCCAAGCCAACTAAACAAAGCAGACCAAATTATTTATGCAAGAGCATGGGATATTACAGACCACTTTGTAGATAATATACAAGGCACCCGTTTTAAAGGGCAATTGGTAGCACCTAATAAAACTACCGCCATTAAATACAGAGAATACATAAAAGAAATAGGCAAAGTAAGCTGCGAAGTTTTAATATCTGCACCCGATACAAGAGAAAACTATGAAGATGCTTTTGAAGAAAGTGAAGATGTAGTATTAAAATTTTATAAAGCCATGATGGCTAAATATGGTAACCAAAAAGATTATGAAAAAGCTGTAATAAGTGCTTTTAAAAAACAAGACCAGCCCGAAATTATTATTGTAGTAGATAAATTACTTACGGGGTTTGATGCACCAATAAACCAAGTATTATACATAACCCGAAGTTTAAAAGAACATACATTATTGCAAGCCATAACAAGGGTAAACAGGGTTGCGCCAGGTAAAGAGTATGGTTTTATAATTGATTATTTTGGCAACTTAAACAATTTAGATGCTGCATTAAATACGTATGGTGGTTTGAAAGATTTTAGTGAAGAGGAGTTACAAGGCACAGTAACAAACATAAATGTTGAAATAGAAAAATTGCCGCAAGCGCATAGTGAGCTGTGGGATATTTTTAAAACCATCAAAAATAAATATGATGCAGAAGTGTATGCTACTTTTTTGTATGACGAAAGTATAAGGCATCAATTTTATGACAAGCTTTCTGCATTTGCTAGGCTTTTTAAATTGGCTATGGCATCAGTAGCTTTTAATGATGAAAGCAATAAAGAAACAATAACGAAGTATAAAAAAGACACTACGTTTTTTTTACAACTAAGGGTAGATGTAAAAAGAAGATATTTTGATGATATTGATTACTCCGCTTATGAAGCACAAATACAAAAGTTAATAGACAAGCATATTACTACAGAGGGTAAAGTTTTAAAAATTACAGAGCTTGTAAATATTTTTGATAAAGAGCAAAGAGAAGCCGAAGTAGAAAAAATAATAGGCAAAGCAGCAAAAGCAGACCACATAGCTACTCGTACTGTAAAAGCCATTAATGTAAAAATGAATGATGATAAAATTTTTTATACAAAATTATCATCGTTAATACAAGCGGCAATAAATGAGTATCATCAACAAAGAATAGATGAGGCAGAATATTTACGAAAAGCAAAAGAATATGAAAAACAATTTTTAAGTGGCAAACAAAATGATGTTCCAAAAAGTATTCAAGAAAAACCCATTGTTATAGCATTTTACAACCAAATAAATGCATTGTTAGATAATGCATTTGCAAATTTACCAAAGCCAAAAAATATAGAAGCTAGCATAGCCTTGGATATGGAAGCTTGTATTAAAAAAGTTGTATATGAATATGATACATTAATAATAGATTGGCAAACAAATACAGAAATAGAGAAAACAATAAAAAATAATTTAGATGATTTAATTTTTGAAAAGCAACAGCAATATGACCTACAATTTTCGTTTGATAAAATTGATGAATTAATAGAAGAAATTATTAAAATAGCAAAAATTAAATTTTTATAATGCAAAATTCGGTTGCCAAAATAAATTATGGGAGTAAAAGTATTGAGTTTACTATAACTTTTAATGCACGTAAATCTTTAGGTATAAAAGTAACACCAGATAGTATTGTAAATGTAATAGCCCCTTTTGGTACTAGCGAAATTGATATTAAAGAAAAAGTAAAAACAAAGGCTAAATGGATTTTAAAACAACAAGCATTTTTTAATATTTATAAACCAAGTACACCCAAAAGAAAATTTGTAAATGGTGAAACACACCTATACTTGGGCAGGCAATACAAGTTAAAAGTTATAAAAGCTACAATTGATGGAGTGAAATTATATAGAGGGGAAATAGTTGTTACTGCTAAAGAAATAAATGCCCTTTATGTTGAGAAAATACTAAACCAATGGTATAAAGAAAAAGCAACATTTCATTTTGAAGAAACATTATCAATTGCCGTTTTACATTTTAAAAAGTACAAAATAGCAGCACCAGTTTTACAAGTAAGACAAATGCAAAAAAGATGGGGCAGTTGCACGCCTTCCGGCAAAATAATACTGAATACAGAATTAATAAAAGCTCCAAAGGGTAGCATAGAATATGTAATTATTCATGAATTGTGTCACCTAGTTCATCATAAGCACAATAAAGATTTTTACGCCTTGCAAAACAAACAATACCCTAATTGGGAAAAATGGAAAGAGAAGTTGGAGCAGGCTTTATCTTAGTTATTTTTTATTAAGGAACACTTGCTATAATATCTTTCCTAATAGTAAGTGCTATTATTTTGTAAATCTTATTTTACCAACTTAGATGTTTAAAAAAATCCTAAACCAATTTCTCCTCCACAGCTCCCTTCCACTCCACAAACCCACTCTTGGCATCACTATAATCATGCATTACCCTACTAAAATTATCATGCTCCTTTTTTAAGTAATCAATTTTACTTGTTGCTTTTATTTCTTTAAGAATAATTTCTATTTCTTTTAATCCACTACGCAAATCATCCATTGTTTTTTCAAAATGCCAAATATAGGTAGCTTCTTCGCTGTAAAGTGTTTCCCAAACAATATGATATTTCTTTTCTCCAACAAGTAAGAACAAAAATGAAAAGGGTTGAAGGATGAATCTAATTTTTAAAACAGAGGATAAATGCTGTACAGATAAATATTTGAGCTGAT
>JANXOQ010000043.1 GCA_025357775.1 Ferruginibacter sp.
CGTTCGACAAGCTCAGGCTGACGTTCGACAAGCTCAGGCTGACGTTCGACAAGCTCAGACTGACATTCGACAAGCTCAGACTGACATTCGACAAGCTCAGACTGACATTCAACAAGCTTAGGCTGACATTCGACAAGCTTAGGCTGACCTTCGGCAAGCTCAGGTTGACATTCTTTTAGAGAATTGTACTATACTAAATTTATAAAGGGTTTAAAATAAAAATTAGTGCAAAATCCTTTTTGCTATTTTTCCGTTTGAAGATGTAAATTATTAAATATAAAAAAAGGCTATCCTTGTAACGGATAGCCTCTTATATTATTATTAAATATGTTACTATTTAATTATAAAAGCGATAATTTCACTATTACCATCCACATTTTTTACAGTAAGTACATAATTACCCTTTGCTGCATTGTTTAGTTTAATGTTACTTAAAACATTGTTAGATTGTACCATCAATTTTTGTTTGTACATAATTTGTCCTACTGCATTGGTTACTTGTATTTCATAGTTGCCTGCTACTTGGTTTTCTAAACGCAAATTTATAATGCCGTTTAGTATTGGATTAGAATTGATAGACATTTTTGGCTGCATCGTTTCTACAATTAGGTTTACAGCTGCTACCATTGCAATAGCAGAATATTTTACTGTTCCGCCAACATTATTTGCTTTTATTCTGTACCAGTTATTGGCTTTGGTTGCACCTGCGTCTAATTTTTCGTAGCTTGGGTTAGTGCCGTTATTTGCTATTGGGTTTTGAATAGATAATTCTGTAAAATTCACCGCATCGTTGCTTTGCTCCACAATATATTTTTCTACATTTCTTTCATTGGTAATGCCCCAATTTACAGTTATGGTATTGTCTGTATTTCTTTTGGCAGTTATTGTTGTAAGTGCTGTAGTAGATACTTGTTTAAACACAATCATAAACCTATCGGCTGCGTAAGAATTAGCTGTGCTATTTATTGTAAAATTATAACTTACAACATCACTAAAACTCAATGGCATTTTTACAGATGTATATTTATCTACTAAAAATGGCTCTAAATCTGCATTGCTAATGTTTGATGGGTCTACATCTAAACGATAAGCTCCTGTATGCATTCCGCCTATATCAAGTTTGATGGTATCGGTTGCTTGTAATTTTTGTAACCTTTCTGCTATAAGCTTGGTATTGTTTTTTACAATACTTATGTTATCATATGCATTTGATAGCTTTAGTACATCATCATTGTCTAACCCATTTGAATAATTTTTGTCAAAATTCATAATAACCCCATCTGCCATATAAGTGTTTGTGCCTATTGTGTCTCTCACATACATTAGTATTTCAAGTGTGGGGCTTGTTACTCCTGTTCTACTTTGAAGACTACTGCCTAAACCTTTATCGCTTTCACTAAAAGTTACTGTACTATTAGAACCTAAAGCAGTACGACTAAAAAAAACGGCTTCTCCACTCTCTATAAAATTTCTAACAAATCCTCCTGGTCTTTCATAATTACCAGTGCCTGGGTTATATACATACGTTTCAAAAGCTCCTAAATTATATAAGCCAGGAGATAGTGGATTCCACACAGTAAAACTTCTACTTATGTTGGAATAACTTACTGGAAATTTAATTCTAGAAGCATAAGGATTACCTAAAGAAAAATATTTTATTGATGTGGTAGCTGGAATAGTGTTAAGTTGATCTCCTAATAATAACTGACCTTTAATTCTTAAGGTTGTACTGCCTAATCCAAATTGGGTTACAGATCTATCGCCTCTTACAAAAAGGTAGTAACCTGCACTGTTGGCTACTGCATTGTTTGTGTTTGTTACATCTGTATAATTATCCGCAACTGGGTTATAATATTTTACAGAAACTCTTTGTGAATATACATCAAAACCTGCACCTGTACCTCCTGGACCAGTAGTTTGTGTGCCATACCCTGTACTTAGGGTGTTTGTAATGCCGCCTACCCCTTCCATCCACGAGTTTTTTACACTTGCTGAACCTGCTAAAGTTATTGGTGTGGCCAATAACCTCCAAGCTTTTTTTGCAAATAAGTATCGCTCAATAATTACATTCCCAGTTATATTGTTGCCTGAGTTAATTGCATTGTTTGTTAAATCATTTACGTTGGCAGTACCAAGCGCATTGGATACTAGCGTAAGATTGCCCCAGCTTGTAAGTATTTTATTATTTACATTTCCAAATAAAAGATTGCCTGTAATTTTTAAAGTATCATACGCATTGGTAGTAAATGATACCGTTTCATGTATAATTAGGTTTTTAACAGTATTTTTATAAAACCTGCTTCCAATTATGCTATCTGCAAAAGGCTTGGGTATAGTGGGGGAACTTGCAAAACCTATTCCTATGCCTCCATCTACTGCGTTTATTATACCATTGTTGGTAATGGTACCATAAATATTTAACGACCCTGTATTGGTTATTACTATTGATGTACCAGCATCTACTGCTATTCTTCTACAATTTGCCGCACCTGTAGTTATAAGTGGGTAAATATTTGTTGGTACATTGGGTATATACACGTCACTCGTTACAGATGGTATTGCACCATTTGCACACCAGTTTATAGGGTCAAACCAGTCGCTGTTTACTCCAAGCCACCTATACCCTGAAAAGCCTAATTGTACAATAGGGTTGGTATAAGCAGTATTGCTATTTACAGGTGAACCACAAGAAGAACTTGCCAATACATCAAAATACAACCTACTGTCTGTAGAAAAACCACACTTTGTGGTTACACTAAACCTAAAATTTATTTTATCATTTCCTGCACTTGCATCTGCTGCGCCAAATAATCCATTTACTCCTGTTACAGTTGTAAAATCAAATGAAAGGGAAATAACGCCTCCTGTTACTGATATACCTGGGATAATATTAACCCACGTACCACTACCTGCTGGGTACTCATATTGTGCAGTGCCAGTGGTATAATCAAGCCCATTGGGTAATGTTGCCTTCATTACATTGCTATACACATGCCCAATGTTAGTTGTTTTAAATGATCCTGTAAAATTAATTGTACTGCCTAATGGTTGGGAAACTGTTGGAGAAAAATTTGCTTGTATACCGATTTCAGCTGTGTTGGTAACTTCATTGCTATATAGCTTGCCTTGTACTAATGCGCATGCATATCCATTAGGATTGCTTGGCAATGCATTACAATCCCAACCTGCTTTTATTATTACACTGTCTGGAGCACAGTTAGTACTTGTTACGGTTAGTTTATAAGTTTTTGTTGCAAGCCCTGCTATAGTAGCTGCTGTACCGCCAGCTGTCCATTTTTTTGTACCTGAATAGCTGGTAAGTGGTATTGCTACCGAGCCTGCTGTTACATCTTCTAATGTAATATATGTTATCAGATTGCTTGGGTTTTCAAAACTTAAAAATACATTGCTTAGAGCTGCCGTTGAAGGGTTCGTTACCGTAAATGTCCAGCTAAATGGGTTGGTTGTAGGAGTTGTAGTGGCATTACTTATTGAAATGGATGGCTTGGTATATGTATAATCAGTTTGTGTAAAGGCATTCTGGTTTATAGTATTACCAAAATTATTGATGATTTGGTCATTTATACCAAGGTCATTACAAGCAGTTGCTCCATTATGGAAAAAATCTGTTGTAAATACTTTATATAATACGGAACCATTTACAGGAGTTCCGCAACCTGCCTTTAACTTTACATTAAATGATGGGAATATTTCTGCAAAAGGTATTAATTGAGAATTTGTTACGGTAGGTGTTAGCGTTAGCAAATTACCTACTTGTACACCATTTAATGCTGTTAGTCCAGTTACTCCGTTATTCCATGTAGCACTGCCATCGTAGTTAACACCTACAGGTAAGGTTATTTCAATTTTATCCATTCTTTTACTTGCCCTCACTTCATTGGTAAAACTATAATCATACCCTTGTCCCCAAAATAATTGGTTCAAATTTGCTTGGTCACAGCCACTAAAAGATAAGCTACCATCACCATATTTTTTTAAATAGTTGTCTATTGGGTAAAAATGATCACCAAAATCATCACAGCTTAATCCATTTTCAATAAAACGTCCCCTAACTTGATAATCTATTTTAGCAGCATGCCCAGCATTAGGGTATGCAGCTTTATTTACGATAAACCTTGCATCTACAGTTACTGTTGTACCTACGGCAAGGGGGGTTATACCATTAAAGTTAAAAGTAAATACCCAGTTAGCCCCTACTTTTACTACACTTGTGGGTACACCTAATGGGCCAGGCCCTCCTCCAATGTTTACTGTACCTGTATAAAACGCTAATGGGTTTGTGCCAAATGTAGAGCTACTATGATTTGTAAGTATATAACCATTATCAAAAGTTGCTGGTACCGTAATAACAAAACTAAAGTTGCTATTTACTACTGCTGTAGTTACAGCAGACGTGCTTGTTACTTTTATTGTGTCGCAAGGGCTTGCTTGATTAAGATTTATATCATTATTAGGGTTTGCATCATTATTTAAAACTGCGGGGTTTACTTTGGTAGTATAGGTATAATCTGTATATCCCAAAGACAAACGCTCCAGTTTTAGCTTTTTGATAGTTATACCACTCACACACGGTGTTGGACAATGCGGGGTTATAGGATAGGTATAACAACCTAGGTACAATTTATCACAACCAGCCGCACACTGGTATTGGGCTATTACTTGTATATTGCCCACTCCACTGCCTAAGGCACAATTTAAACGTACAGGTATTTTATAATTGAAATTAAAAAAGTTAGTTGCTGTTAACGTTACGGTATCCGAAACAGGCGCTATTATATATACAGCATTGGTTAAGCCCATATTACCCGCAAGCGGAAATAATGGGCTACCCGTAGGGTCATATACAAATCCTTTAGGTAATACTACTTTTAATGTTGTCACTGGGTTAGGGCAGTCCCAACCAATTTTTTCATACTGTAAACTTCCTTCTAGGTATCCAAACTCTCCATTTGCCATATCGCTTGGTGCGCTTGCTAGTTCTATATTGCCCCTGCCTACATATGGTAAGCCTGCATAATACCAATATACAGCTGGCTCTTGCACTCCACACAAAGATTGTATTTGATAATCAAAGCCCATTTGGCTATAATCAGCATAATAATTACAAGTGTTATAGGTAAGTGGTACAGAAATTTTTATATATAATCTTATGCTTGCCCCTACTGGCAATTCATCAAAAATACCGTCTCCATTTATATCTTCAAAGCCACCAACCCCATCTGGGTCACTTGTAAAACCTGTAAAATTCATTGTTGCTTGAGTTATATTTGCTCCAGTAAAAGGCACCAAAGTCCCTGTTGCATTAGCCATTCTTACTTCTGTAATTGTACCAAAAATAGTTGGACTGAGTCTATATTCAGCCATAAGCTTGCTAAATTTAAGTGCTGCACAAGTGCCTACGCCAGTATTGGTAAATTGCCATATACCTGATGATGTGCTGGTTGTAGCATTACAAATGGGGAAAGGAGCATCACTTATTAGACTGCGTGTTATAGCTGGTACACCCGTACCCAAATTTACAACATTTACATGCTCCGCTATTTGGCAGCTAGGAGTATTTATACAACCAAATATTGTGCGGTATTTGCCCGTAAGGTTTGTACAACCTTTTACTTTAATGGTTTGGGTAATGGTTATTGTTTCTTGGTCTTCAAAATAGCTTGTACCTAATAACCCTGCAGGGAACACTGCACCGCTTATTGTGTACTTTGTAGTGTCGCCACTTACCGTACCTACAAGTGCACCACTTGGTATTGTAGTGCTTATAATTTGTACATTGGCTGGGGCGTTTATGCTTTGAAACTGAAATGTTTTTGCATAACCAATATTTCCATTTTTTATAACTGTCGTTCGTACGATCGTTGCTCCTGTACATACGCCACTTACTACATCGTTCGTCCAGCTAGATTGAATAATATTTGGCTCATTTACATTTGCTATAAAAGCACTTGTTACAGTACTTCCCCCGCTTGTTGCGGTTGCTACAATTGTTCGGGCTGTGGTGTAACTACAATCTGCAGCAATTGTAAAAGAAAAATCATTACCTCCAGAGGATGAACATGTAATTATAGGTGCATTTGAATTTGTTGCATTAACAGAATACGTAGAGCTGGAACTAGGAGTTGTATTTAAAAATTTAAAACCAATTGGTAATTGTATAGTAAATGTACCTGATGCGCCATTTAACAATTGGGCATTAACAGTAACGATGGACTGAATACCTTGGTAATTTACCCCATCACCACAAAGATTTACACTGTTAGGTACAGTTATTGAATTTATTTTAACATCTTGAGAGTAGGTATTGCTAATAAAAAATAATGATGCGGTATAAAGTATGAATATCTTTATAAAATTTTTGTAAAGTTTTTTATTCATAGCTACAGGTTTAAATCTTTTGGAATTTAACTATTAATTTTAATTTGAATATAAAAACTAATAATATATACGTTAAACTTTTTTTGTTTGTAAATAAAGATAAACATCTTTTTTATTATATTTCAGGAATGTTAAACAAATTTAATTATTGTGCAAAAAATTTATATTTCATTAGATAAAAGAGTGAGATTGTATTAGAATGTTGAATTCTTTTAGTAAAAATTATACAAAAAATTAAAGCCCCATAGCAGCTTGTTTCATTTGGTAAGCAATTTCGTTACCAAGGTATTTATCTATTCTATTTTCTAAAATATAAATAAGTGGAGTAAGTATAATGGCTACCAAGCATTTGTAAATGTAATTTACTAAACAAATAGCTAAAACTAGCTGAAAAGACCAATCATTGCCTATATAAAATGCTATAAATAAAACGATAAAACTATCTACCAATTG
>JANXOQ010000059.1 GCA_025357775.1 Ferruginibacter sp.
TAAAGTTTTTGTAAATATCCTTAAAATAAAGTGTTTTACGAAAAAATAATATATAAATAGACCTTATTAAAAGCAGTTTCCTTTATGTTGTTTGCTATTTAATAAACTATTATAAAAAGCAAATACAAATAATTTAAAGTAATTTGGCATTATAAATAGTACAGCAAATAAAAATGATTTTAACTAAAACCGCCGCTGATAAAAAACTTCGCCGAATGGCATTGGAAATAGCCGAACGCAATGCGGACAAACCTGCTATTATTATTATTGGAATAAAAGATAATGGACTCTTTATTGCCAAAAAAATTGAAGCTTTTTTGAAGCCAATTTTTAATGGCACTGTTAAAACAGTTTCGCTTAGCATAAATAAAAAAAGCCCTGAACGAATACAACTTAGTGAAGATGTAAACTTACAAAACCAAGCAGTATTATTGGTGGATGATGTAGCAAATAGCGGAAGAACAATGCTGTATGCACTAGCACCATTGCTTGAACGCTACCCTAGCCAAATAGAAACACTTGCTTTGGTAGAACGTACACATAAACTTTTTCCTGTGGCGTTAAATT
Organism: Ferruginibacter sp.; assembly: GCA_025357775.1. GTDB lineage: Bacteria > Bacteroidota > Bacteroidia > Chitinophagales > Chitinophagaceae > Ferruginibacter. Next base: position 568 of record JANXOQ010000059.1, read on the forward strand.
ATGTAGGGTTGTCTGTTTCTACAAAAGAAGAGGAGAATATTGAAGTTATTGTGGAGGATGGGGAAGTAATAAGCACATCTTTAAATCCCCAAAAGGAGGGACTTTAAGGTTTTAATACTTTTAACTAATTTGATGTAAAGTTTAAAAATAAAAGTAAATTTATTTAAAATATAAAAATGAATGCGACAGCAATAAGAGAAAAATTATCATCTTACATACAAATAGCGGATGATAAAAAACTAAAAGCGGTGTATACTCTTTTAGAAGATGATATTATGGACGGTGAACGTATAAGTATAGCTCAATATAACAATGAAATAAATGAAGCCATAGAAGAAATAAAAAAAAGAGAAGTGTATAGCCATGTTGAAGTAGTAGAAATGTCAAAAAAATGGTAAGAAAAGCAAGGAAGATTACTTGGACAAAGTCGGCTACTAAACAATTTAAAGCAGCCATAAAATTTATTAGGAAAGATTCTGAGCAAAATGCAGATAAAGTAAAAGAAACTATTTTGAAAAAATAAATAGTTTGTCTGATGATATTTTGATTCATAGAATAGATCCCCTTAAAAAAAACAATGATGGTAATTTTCTCTACTTTGAAATTTTACGTCACAGAATAGTTTACTACAAAGATCCTACTGAAATTTTTATAATTCGAATTCGCTATACTAGTATGGAACCAAGGCGATATTAATTTAAGGTTCAATTATTATACTTTAATCCCATTATTAAATACTCATATCTCAATACTAACATCTCAATACTCGATACTAAATTATGAAACATTCTAAAATTTTATTTCTACTAATTTTCATTACAAATGCCTTTGTAGCCAAAGCAGATGAAGGTATGTGGTTGCCTCAATTATTGGGCAAGCTTAATGAAAGTCGAATGAAAAGCCTAGGTATGAAAATAAGTGCTGAAGATATTTATAGCATTAATAAAGGTAGTTTGAAAGATGCGATTGTAAGTTTTGGAGGATTTTGTACAGGTGAAGTTATTTCTACAAAAGGATTGGTACTTACAAATCATCATTGTGGTTTTGATGCTATACAAAATCATAGTACACTCCAAAATAATTATATTCGTGATGGCTTTTGGAGCAAAACAAATGCAGATGAAATACCAAATAAAGGTTTGTTTGCAACTTTTATTGTGCGTATAGATGATGTGAGCAAAGAAGCATTGGCTGGTGTAACTGCCAATATGAGTGAGGCAGAAAGAATGGCTGCCATAGACAAAAATTTACAACAAATAAATAAAAACACTAAAAAAGAAGCTACACAAAAAAGTTTTACTCGAGGTTTTTTTGAGGGCAATCAATATTATCTTTTTGTAACAGAAACTTACAACGATGTACGACTAGTAGGTGCACCGCCTAGTGCTATTGGCAACTTTGGTAAAGACACTGATAACTGGGTATGGCCAAGGCATACAGGAGATTTTAGTATGTTTAGAATTTACGCAAGCAAGGATAATAAACCGGCAGATTATTCTGTAGATAATGTACCTTTTACACCAAAAAAATCATTGAATATTTCTATAGATGGTATTGCAGAAAATGATTTTACAATGGTATTTGGTTTTCCTGGGCGTACTACGGAATACTTGTACAGTGCTGCTGTAGAGCAAATAAGAACTGTAAATGACCCTGCAAAAATTGCTATACGGGATAAGGCTTTAAATATTATTGATGGCTTTATGCGGAAAGATGAAGGTATAAAAATACAATACGCAGCTAAATATGCTAGCATACAAAATGCTTATAAAAAATGGCAAGGTGAAGTACTTGGGCTTACTAGAACTGATGGTGTAGGCAGAAAAAAAACACAGGAAATTGAATTTCAAAAACGAGTAGATGCCAACCCTAGCTTAAAAGAAAAGTATGGTACTTTATTGCAAACATTAGAAGCTGGGTATGCGGATATAAAATCTTTAGTCCTAGCAAGAGATTATTACCAAGAAATTGTTTCTAAAATTGAAATATTTACAATAGTTGCACAGTTAAATAGTTTGGCAAATGCTTTTGAAAAAAATGGGCAAAAAGGATTTGATGAAGCCAAGCTAAAAGTAAAAGCAATGTTGGAAGATTTTATGAAAGAATTTAATCCAAAAGTTGATAGAAAATTATTTGAAGGTTTAATGGAAATGTATGTGAAAAATCAACCTGCAAATGTAGTTTCTCCAATGGTGAAAACTTTGTATGATAATGGTATTGCCGCTGCTGCTGATAAAATTTATGGAGAAAATACATTTACTGATTTATCTAAATTAAATGTACTGATAGATGGCAAGCCTGAAGATTTAGTTGCATTTATGAAAACGAGTAATACTTTGGCTTTGCAAAAAGATTTGTTAGCTACTTATCAAACAGCGGTACAAAAAGATTTAACGGCAGTGCAGAATCGTATAACCCTTGCACAGCGTACTTATATGCAAGCGCAGATGGATGTGTTTAAAGAAAAAACATTTTTCCCAGATGCAAACAGTACACTAAGAGTAACGTTTGGAAAAGTACAAGGCTACAAGCCTAGAGATGGCGTTTATTTTGATTTTAAAACAGACCTAGATGGTGTAATGGAAAAATACAAACCCGGAGATTATGAATTTGATGTGCCGGAAAAATTGCGTACACTTTATAAAAATAAAGATTATGGGCAGTATAGCGTAGCAGGAAAAATGCCTGTTTGTTTTATAGCTACAAATCATACAACTGGTGGCAATAGCGGTAGCCCTGCCTTAGATGCTTATGGCAATTTAATTGGTTTAAACTTTGACCGTGTGTGGGAAGGAACGATGAGCGATATAAACTACGACCCTACTATTTGTAGAAATATAATGGTGGATATTCGTTATGTACTTTTTATTGTAGACAAATTTGCTGGGGCAGATTGGTTAGTAAAAGAAATGAAACTGGTGCATCCAAAAAAGAAGTAATAAAGTATTAAGCAAAAAATGCCTTTAACAATTATGTTATAGGCATTTTTTACCAATAATTCTATCTAAAGCCATTACCTATGCTAACTGAAATAATCCCAATAATTAAAGTAATCATAAATATTACTAATAAAATAATTACTATTATTCCTATTATTTTAAAATAAGTTTTAAGATTTCTGATACCAACATTAAAATAGCTTTGTTCAGAACCATCAATACCAAATTTTATAAACTTTGCTGCATTAAAAAGGGTAATATTTAATAAAAGTGTAATACCAATTATAACAAATTGCCCAATATTATCTACTACACTTGGGGAACTACTATACCCACTACTATGCTTAACAAATTGTAAAACTAGCTGCAATACTGAAAGACCAAGGCCTACAAAACTTACTATAGCAGCAATATTTATCCATTGTGCCAATGTAGCTAAATGCCCTTTAGATGTTTCAGAAATAATAGAAGTTTCTTCTAACAAATCATTTTTTTGTAAAAAGTCCATTATGAAATTTTAAAATTTTATCAAATTAATTATTGTACCAAGCAATGTAACTATGCCAAAAATAGTAGTAATTATAAAAAATATTTTTAACGAGCTAAACGCTTCATTTACATTTTGTTCATTTTCAACAACAATACCTGATTTTATTTTCGTAGAAAAACGAAACATAAAATAATATGTAAGCGTAACAAAAATTATAATTACTGCTATAATTGCTGCAACTACCCCGCCTCCAATACTAGTTATCATAATAAGCTTTTCATCTAGTTGTCTTATATTTCTTAATGAATTAAAAAGAGCAGATGCTCCAAATATGCTAAATAAAAGCATCACAGCAAAAAAACAAAAAACCACAACCGAAATAAATTTTGTCCATTTTGCAGTCTCCATCAATTCTTGTTTTACTTCGTCATCCAACTGTAAGCCAAAGCTTGAGAGGCTATCTTGTTTGTAATTATCCATAAAAAATTAAAGTTTATTTGTACAAATATTAAAATAAAAGTTCATTAAAAAACATTTTAAAGTATATAAAGCAAAAGCCTACCTGTAGTTGATTAAAAGGATTTAGTACGCCCTTGCAAACAAAACCCTCTCCCTACTCTGCTTTCCGCTTAGTATACACACCCCAGCTTCTTGCTTATTATTTACAGGTATACAACGAATAGTAGCTTTTGTAAGTTCTTTTATCTTTTCTTCTGTATCACCAGTACCATCCCAATGTGCAGCTACAAAGCCTCCTTTACCGTCTAATAATTCTATAAACTCTTCCCAAGTATTGGCTTCTGTTATATGTTCATTTCTATAAGCCAATGCACGGTCAAAAATATTTTGTTGTATTTCGTCTAATAAATTTTTTAAATAATCAACAATGCCATCTAATGAAATTGTTTGTTTTTCTTTCGTATCTCTCCTTGCTACTTCCACCACATTATTTTCTAAGTCTCGCATGCCAAGGGCTACACGTATTGGCACACCTTTCAATTCGTATTCTGCAAATTTCCATCCAGGTCTTGCATTATCGCTGTCATCATATTTTACTCTTACACCCAGCTTTTTCAACGAAGCCATCATTGAATTTGCTTTTTCATCAATCACAGGTTTGCTATCATCACCTTTGTATATTGGTACAATTACAATTTGTAATGGCGCAATTTTTGGTGGCATTACCAACCCTTGATCATCGCTATGTGCCATTATAAGTGCACCAATTAATCTTGTACTTACACCCCAGCTCGTAGCCCATACATGCTCCAATTTATTATTTTTATCACTAAATTTTACATCAAAAGCCTTGGCAAAATTTTGCCCAAGAAAATGGGACGTACCAGCCTGTAATGCTTTACCATCCTGCATTAACGCCTCTATGCAATATGTATCTTCCGCACCAGCAAAACGTTCGTTTGCACTTTTTACACCTATTACTACTGGCACTGCCATGTATTCTTCCACAAAGTTTGCATATACATTTACCATCTTCACCGTTTCCTCAATAGCCTCCTCTTTTGTAGCATGCGCCGTATGCCCCTCTTGCCACAAAAACTCCGCTGTGCGAAGAAACAAACGAGTCCTCATTTCCCAGCGTACCACATTTGCCCATTGGTTTATTAGTATTGGCAAATCTCTATAAGATTGTATCCACCCTTTGTACGTGTTCCAAATAATAGCTTCGCTTGTAGGGCGCACTACCAGCTCCTCTTCAAGCTTTGCATCGGGGTCTACTATCAATTTTCCTTTATTATTAGGGTCTGCCTTCAATCTATAATGTGTTACAATTGCACACTCTTTTGCAAAACCCTCTGCATTGGCTTCTTCAGCTTCAAACAAACTCTTTGGCACAAATAATGGGAAGTATGCATTTACATGCCCTGTTTCTTTAAACATTTTATCTAATTGGTCACGCATGTTTTCCCAAAGCGCATACCCGTATGGCTTTATCACCATGCATCCACGCACTGCTGAGTGGTCTGCAAGTTGGCTTTTTACCACCAGTTCATTGTACCATTCCGAATAATTGTCAGCCCTTTTTGTAAGTTCTTTGCTCATTGTAGTATTGGGTATTAAGTATTGATTATTTAGTATTGAGTATTAAGTATTGGGTATTAAGTATTGAGTATTAAGTATTGGGTATTTAGTATTGAGTATTGAGTATTAAGTATTGGGTATTGAGTATTTAGTATTGAGTATTAAAACCTAAAAATGTTAAATACTAGAAATTTATTTTTCTTAACTATTGTCTTGTATCTAATATCTTGTATCTAATATCTCACATCTAATATCTTGTATCTTGTATCTAATATCTCATATCTATATTTTTTTTAGCCAAGCAAAGCAACAGCAATATTGAGCTGCGGTGGCGTCGCACATTGCATCTTTAGCTATCTATTTAGCTTTTATTGTGCATAGCATGCAGCGAAGATAACACTTGATGGGAAAATCAAATAAGTAAAAATATTTGAAGTTTTTAATGTGTAATGTCTGCACATATTGAGTCAATTTTAGCAAGTAGAATTAAATTTAAAAGTCTTCGCTAAGTTTGGCTCAATCTTGCAGACTACTAAGTCTGTTTTATCCTTGCACTTTACATAAAATACCATTTGCAAATTTAATTTTGTACAATTTTATAAAAAATAACAAATGTCAGCTTTAGCTTTTTGAAGGCTGGTATCATAAAAAGCATTGGGTTATACAAGCTCACTTTGACTACTCTTTAGATAAATCGATTTACAATTTATAAAGACTATTACTCCATGTTTGCAAAAAATCAGAACCCGACAAATTATAAAAACTACGTACTTTTGCAAAGCAGTTAAAATTGTAAGAAATCTGAAATCAAACAAATCAGAAATCTAAATCTTTGGGGCCGTTTTGGTTTTGACAGCATAGATCTTTGTAGGTGTAAGCATGTAGTGCGTTGCGTTATTAGCACTTAAATCTGAAAACGAAAAACTCAAATGGCAATACTTCGTATGCCATGGCTGCTTAGTCGATAGACTAGTAACCATTAGGGCCGCCGAGCAGGTTTTATTACTGCCAAGTTCCGCCGCCGACATCAAAAAAAAGTGATATGCTACAATAGAATGATGTGACTATTGTTTAAGACTATTCTTCTAAGGAAAATATTGGTTTGTTTTGCTCCGGTATTTTTTCGAAAAACAATGCAAAAATAAACATGTAGAAAGCTTACGGCGAATATGTTTGGACACCGGTTCGAGTCCGGTCGGCTCCACAAATGCGGATGTGATGATAAAAACTATCATTACGTCCGCATTTTTCTTTTTGTTGAACTTATGCCAGTTCAGTAACGTAAGAGAAAATATTATTTACCCTTAGGGTTCGAGATTCATCACTTTTACAATTATATCAGATACCAACAAGGAAGACTAAGAATTGTATTTGTTGCTTTTGTTGTACTTCAGCTTAAGCACTTTAGGAATTAAGTGTAGTAGAAAAATTAGAAGTGTTCGTTATCTACACATTTTTATATGAGTAAAATAAAATTTGTTAATAACTTTTTATCGCTGTCTTTCAATATTTTTTGTTTGAGTAATTAGTTTTTAAAATAGAAAAAGCGTTAG
>JANXOQ010000079.1 GCA_025357775.1 Ferruginibacter sp.
TAGACAAGTATATATATATTAGAATTTAATACTTTCCCCAGTTATCTTATCAATAAATTATCTTTTTGGTTTTGACTATAATATTATTTTAAAGCCTCAATCTTTTTTACAAAATTTGCTTTTGGTTGAGCTCCCATTAATTTATCTACTACTTCACCATTTTTTAAAAATAATATAGCAGGTATACTAGTTATACCATAGGTTGTAGAAACCTCAGGGTTGTGGTCTACATTCAATTTGCCTACGTTTACAATACCATCATATTCTGTAGCAAGCTCTGCAATTACTGGACCAATAGCACGGCATGGCCCACACCACTCTGCCCAAAAATCTACTACTGTTAATTTATCTGAGTCTAAAACTGTTTCTTTAAAGTTTGCATCTGTAAATTCAAGTGCCATAATATTAAATTTTATTTGTTATTTATTGTTGATTTTGTACAAATCTATAACCAAGATTTTGTATTGCTGTAATGACATATCCACAATATGAGGATAAGCCTTTTTTATGCAAAAAAGGCAGCTGCACTGTCAAAATTTTTAAACATAACTTATTTTAAAATCTGATTTTAAGATCTACAAAATTTTTCTCATCACGAAATCATCCATTACATACCCATTGCCAATATCAATTACTTCTTCTTTTAAAATTGTAAAGCCTTTTTTTTCATAAAAATGTTTTGCACTATTATATTTATTTACGTTTAGCTCTAGTATAATTGCACCAGACTTTATGCCAGCGTTACATACATGTGTAAGCAAAAAACTTCCAATACCTTTTTTTGAAATATTGGGCAAAACATAAATTTTATGTAATAGAAAAGTAGTTGGTTCTTCTTTATTTTTTACTGAATAGGAAGCAAATCCTAAAGCAATATTTTTATCTATGGCAAGCACAAACTGATGCCCTTTTTGCATTTGGTTTGTTAATGAAATGTTGCTGTACATTAGATTAAGCATATATTTTATCTGCTCCTTTGATATAATTTCATAGTAAGCATGAGGCCAAATAATTTGAGCAAGTTGCTGTATAGTACTTATGTCTTTTAAAGTTGCCTTTTTTATTTCCATTACTTTATTGTAAGTTTCAGGTTTGGCGCATACATATATCTATTTTCTTTATCTTTTGCTATTACATTAAAAAAAATTAATTCTTCACCTGGGCGTGGCAATTCTCTTACTGCCTCCAACCACAATTTTGGTAAAGGCGAAATTTTAAACAATGCAGATTTAATTAAAGTAGTTAAATAAGGTTTTCCTGTCGTTTCATCTTCCGATGTTACTATTTTTTTATATAAAAATTCATAAGATGTAACTGTATAATATTCGTTTTTTGCATTTACTACTTTTAGCATCGCTCCAATAATAGCATCAGCTTGTAAAGGAGAAATATTCATAGTATCTTTAAACTCACCAAGAATGGTAGTTAGCTTTGGTTGTTTAAATTTTATAGGTTTTGCAGCAGAATTTTGTGCAATTACATTGCTTGTATAGAATAAAAAAATTATTGCAAAATATATACTACATTTTTTCATATTACAATATTAAATAGTTTATTTTCATAAAGAACTGCATTCTATAATTTAACAAGTAGTTTAACTAATTTCATTCTGATTTTTTTTTAAAATCATTAAACTATTAGTTATCCAATAATCTATTAAATAAACAACTAACTCATATATTTTTCAAACTATCCTCAATAATTCCAATTTTTTCTAAAGCATCTGCTTTTTTCTTATTCTCTACTACCAATACCTCAGGCTTTGCATTAGCTACAAATTTCTCATTGCTCAATTTTTTTTCTACACTTATTAAAAATCCTTTTAAGTGAGCTAGTTCTTTTTCCAAATCTTCTTTTTGCCCAGCTACATTTAATGGCTGTTCTGTTTCAATGTAAAATTTATCTTTACCTATTACGGTTGTTATTGTTCCTGCCACGGCATCATTTACATAAATAATAGTTTCTGCATTTATTTGCTTTGCAAGTATACTTTCTATGCTTTTATAAATAATTGCTTCTGCAGTTTGCATATGTACTTTTATTGTTTCCTTTGGTTTTATTTGGTTTTTATTACGCACATCACGCAAGCCACTAATAATGTTTTTTAACAGTGCGCCTTCGCTTAATATTTTTTTATCTACTTGAACAGGCGCTGCATATATATGTGTACACAAGTCGTCCTTTCTATCTTCCAGTAAATGATAAATTTCTTCTGTTACAAAAGGCATAAACGGATGAAGTAATTCCATCAACTGAGAAAAAAACGAAACAGTTTTTTCATATACTGCTTTCTCTATTGGTTGTTCAAAACCAGGTTTTACCCACTCCAAATACCAACTACAAAAATCATCCCATATTAATGAATAAATAACTTTTAATGCTTCACTTAATTTAAATTGGTTTAGCATTTCATTTACTTCTTTACAAACCTCATTCAGTCTATTCTCAAACCAAGTAATAGCAAATGTATTTTTCTCATATTTTGTATCTAAAATCTCACATCTCCCTTCCCACATCTTCAAAAGCTTCACCGCATTCCACATTTTGTTATTAAAGTTTCGGCCTTGTTCCAAAGCACTTTCATCAAATAAAATATCATTACCCGCAGGCGATGCTATCATAATTCCAAATCGTACTGCATCTGCACCATATTGCTCAATCAATAAAAGTAAATCAGGAGAGTTGCCCAATTGCTTACTCATTTTTCGTCCTTGCTTATCCCTTACCATACCAGTAAAATATACATCTTTAAAAGGCTGCGTTTGTTTAAAAGCATAACCCGCCATTACCATGCGAGCCACCCAAAAGAAAATAATATCTTGCCCTGTAACAAGCGTGGTTGTGGGATAGTAATAATTTACATCCTCATTATTTGGGTTGCTTATACCTTTAAAAACTTCCATTGGCCAAAGCCAAGAGGAGAACCAAGTATCTAAACAATCCTCATCTTGTTTTAGCCCTCTCCAAACTTCCCCCGAAGCTGTAGATTTAGCGCCATGTTTTTTTAAATATTCTTCATATGCTTTCTCCTCATTTTCTGCTACTACAAATTTTCCTTCCTCATCGTACCACGCAGGTATTTGCTGCCCCCACCAAAGTTGTCTGCTTATGCACCAATCTTTAATATTGTTCATCCAATGAGCATAAGTATTTTTTGCTTTTGTTGGGTGAAATTTTATAAGCTCATCTGCCACTGCGGCAGCAATATCAGGGTTTGTAGCTATAAACTTTTTCATATCCATAAACCACTGTAGCGATAAACGACTTTCTATAACTGCACCCGTACGCTCACTTGTGCCCACTTGGCTTTTGTAATCTTCTATTTTATGTAAGCCACCAATAGCTTCAATATCCAATGCAATTTTTTTGCGAAGTGCAAAACGATCTACACCTGCATACGAAATAATGGTATCGTTTAAAAGATCATCTTCTAATTCTTCTAATGTAAATTTCCCTTCTTCGTCCAGCGTGTTCAATGCTTTTAAGTTGTGCTTTTTGCCCAACTCATTATCATTTTTATCATGCGCTGGGGTTACTTTTAATGCACCTGTACCAAACTCCGCCGTTACATATTCATCGCCAATAATTTTTATTTTTCTGTTGATGATGGGTACAATTACCTCCTTGCCAATTAGGGAAATATATCTTTCGTCGGTAGGGTTTACACAAATAGCTACATCGCCTAAAATTGTTTCAGGCCTAGTGGTAGCCACAGTTATGCCGCCAGCACTGCCATCCGCAAAGGGGTATGTTACATAATATAATTTGCTATCTACGTCTTTAAAAATTACTTCTTCATCGCTCAAGGCTGTCTTACTTGCTGGGTCCCAATTTACCATGCGAAGCCCTCTGTAAATAATACCATCTTTGTGCAAGCGTATAAATATTTCTATAACAGATTTATAGTAATCAGCATCCATTGTAAACGAAGTTCTATCCCAATCCAAACTGCAACCCATTTTTTTCAGTTGCTCCAAAATAATACCACCATATTTTTCCTTCCACTCCCAAGCATATTTCAAAAACTCTTCTCTACTAAGCTGTGATTTTGTAATACCTCTTTCCCGCAACATAGCTACCACCTTGGTTTCTGTAGCTATGCTAGCATGGTCAGTGCCAGGCACCCAGCAAGCATTTTTGCCTTGCATACGTGCACGACGTATCAAAATATCTTGTATTGTATTGTTTAAACAATGACCCATATGCAGCACGCCAGTTACGTTAGGCGGCGGCATTACAATCGTATACGCTTCACGCCCATCAGGCACACTTTTAAAATAACCATTATTCATCCAATGGCTATACCATTTTTTCTCTATTTCCTGTGGCTCAAAATTCTTAGTAAGTTCCATGCTTGTTATTGCTGTTTTATAAGTTAGGCGAAGGTACAAAAATTGCCTTGCTTTTTTGAGAGCAATTTTTTAAAAGTTTAATGTAAGCGTAGTTATAGAATACATATTAAGTCTTCTAAAATCTTAATTAAATCAAATTATTTTGAAGTTAAATTTTGATAAGAATAATACAAATTCAAAAATTTTTTTACAAAATATTTTATGACAAATAAGTCTATCTTTATA
>JANXOQ010000128.1 GCA_025357775.1 Ferruginibacter sp.
GGTGATAAAATACAGTTTAAAGTAAAGGCTTTTACTGCATGCAATGTAAGTACAATAAACGGTACAATATTGTATGAAATGCCCACTAATACTACAAAAGGAATGCAGGGTATTTACCAAGGGGAGTATACAATAAAGGCCACAGATAATTTTACAGCTATGAAAATACCTGTAACAATAAAAGGAATTGATGGGCAGCAAATAACTGCTGAAACTAAAAATACATTTGCCATTATAAACCCACAAAGTAGCGATGTATGTATTACAAAAGGTAGGCTTGCACATTTATTGTATGGGCTTGGAGAGGATAGGCTTGGAGGCGCAAAAATTGGCTACATAGATAGCATGATTCCATTAAAAATTATTGGAAAAGTTGGTGACAATTATAAAATTGCGCTTACCCCATATCGAAATGCATATATACCCGATGATGTGGTTTTACTTGCACCTAAGGGCACATTCGCAGGCGCATCTCTCACAGAGCGTTGGCAGGTGTTTGGAGATGATAAATTTGATTACGTAACAATTGGGCTTAGCACCAAACTTGCATATCAATCTATGCAGCAGCTTGACCCAAGCACAATAGTGGTAGATGTATTTGGTGCTACCAATAATACCAACTGGATAACTCAATTACAAAATTGTAAAGAAATAAAAAATGTAACGTATGAACAATTGCAAGATGGAATTTTTCGTGTTACAATTTTTTTAAAACATACACAACATTGGGGGCATAGCATTTATTACAAAGGCAATTTACTTACTATAAAAATAAAACAACAGCCTGCCATACTTACCTTAAAAAACCTTACAATAGCGGTAGATGCTGGGCATGGCGGTAGTAACACAGGTGCCGGTGGGCCTACCAATTCATCAGAAAAAGAACTCACACTTGCCATAGCCTTAAAGCTACAACAAGCTTTGCAAGAGCAAGGTGCAAAAGTAATAATGACCCGTACTACCGAAAAATTTGTTGACAACAAAGAACGTATTTTAATGTACAGAGATAACACACCCGATTTGCTAATAAGCATACACCTTAACTCATCTGGCGACCCAATACGTAGCGGCGGTACTAGCTCTTTGTACAAATATATTGGCTTCAAAAATTTAAGTGCTTGTATACATAAACGTATGCTCCAATTAGGCTTAAAAGAGTATGGCAATATTGGCGCATTTAATTTTATGCTTAATAGCCCTACTGAGTATCCTAATGCACTTGTAGAAACTTTATTTCTTAGCAACCCTGCAGAAGAAGAATTGGTGCTAGATCCAGCTTTTCAACAAAAAATGGCAGAGGCAATGGTAGCAGGAGTGAAAGATTTTTTGGCAGGGGTGGAGAAAATGCAATAAAATTTATGCATCTTTCTTATTTGGTATTTTAAATAAGCGCTCAACTATTTTTTAGATGAATTAAGCCTATAATAATTGCAAAATACATATAACCCTGCTATTGATTTCTTCTGAAACAAGAGAGGCTTTCACTTTTATTAGTGCTAGGCTAAGGCACAAATAGTTTTTAGCTTTTGTTATGCAACTATTTTAGTGATAAGAACTAAGGAATTATTAAAGTTTTTGAAAATAAATCTACAATCGTGTATTAAAAATAAAATTTTTATTATTTCTATTAGAATATTTCTAAGAAGTATTTAATTTTTTCATTATGCTGTAAAAATAGAAACAGCGTTTCTGCATAGAAATTTAAAATTTTATATCCTTTTTTTACCTTACCAAGGTACCCGTCTTTTCTCCAATAACCACACTCATAAGATTACCAGGTTTGTTCATATCAAACACCACGATAGGCAAGTTGTTTTCCATGCAAAGGGTAAAGGCGGTCATGTCCATAATTTTTAAGTTTTGGGTAATGCAGTCTGCAAAACTAATATGTCCATATTTTGTAGCAGTATGGTCTTTTTCTGGGTCTGCAGTATAAATGCCATCAACTCTGGTGCCTTTAAGTATTACATCTGCTTTTATTTCAACAGCCCTTAGCGAGCCTGCGGTATCAGTAGTAAAATAGGGGTTGCCAGTGCCAGCACCAAATATAACCACACGTCCTTTTTCCAAATGCCTCATGGCACGCCTGCGTATGTAAGGCTCAGCTATTTGCTCCATTTTTATAGCACTTTGCAAGCGAGTAACAACGCCAGCTTTTTCAAGCCCACTTTGTAGTGCCATGCCATTTATAACTGTTGCCAGCATACCCATATAATCTCCTTGAGCTCTTTCAATACCCGTTTCCGCTTCATTCATACCACGGTAAATATTACCACCACCTATTACAATAGCTACTTGCACTCCTAAATCATAAATTTGCTTAATCTCTTGTGCATATTGTGCAATAACAGCGGGGTCAAGCCCAAAACTTTTATCGCCCATTAAAGACTCGCCAGAAAGTTTTAAAAGTATACGTTTGTATTTTGGTAACATTTATATTATTTTTTTGCGAAGATAAAAGTTAGATTGCAAATGCACGATTTAAGATTATATGTGCAACACATTGACCATAAAAAAACTCCTCATTATTTGAGGAGTAGTATTTTGTTTTAAATTTAGCGGTCAAATTTTATTTCTTGCAATATTTGCTTATCACCTTTCTGTTTTAAATTTGCGGTGGTTCTAAATGTGCCATTATTCGTTACTAAATTACCAATTACAAATTGCGAACTACCTGCATCTCCTTGGTGCACTACTGTAAAAGATTTAACTACATTATTTGCAAAAAAATCTCTTAATATAGCTTCTCCTTGGCTTTTGCTATAATTATTGCTCTTGCCAGCTAGGGTTATTTCTACAGTATTATCAAAATATTTTGATACAGAAGATGCATTGCCTGTTTTTATACCATTAATTACATCTATTAAACCAGTGCTTACACTAAACGCACTTAATATAAAACCAACGAATAATGTGTATATAATCCTTTTCATAGTTTGTTTTCTTTTAAAGACGAAAATAATTTACTAAAAGTATGCCAATTCATAAAATAATTATATAATATTAAAAATAGTGAGTTAATTCCTTTAAAGCAGGTATTTCAATCCTAAACCAAAAATTAGTTTGTGCAAGTAAAAAAAATTACATAAGTTTTTT
>JANXOQ010000146.1 GCA_025357775.1 Ferruginibacter sp.
AATAAAATCATTCGATAGTATCTTCCATAATCTAACTTGTAGAATGATTAAACATAAACCAGTTTATTTAACACAATTAAAAATGGAGTGAGTAAGTGCCTACTTCAATAAAAGCATACAATTATTGTATCGAATATTTTACAAAAGAGAATGAAAATGCGTTCTTAAAGTATGCAAATGAAGACAAACGAAATCTACTAGAGCATAACTCTAGTTTAGTATAATTAAAATCAGTAGTCGGCTAGTAGTCGCAACAAAACTTAACCATTCTTTATTTCGTGTTCAGCAATATTGCTAGAACAAAGAAATAAATATTATGGTTAATCCATTTGAAACAATCATTGAAAAGTTAGACAGCCTACAAAATAGGTTTGATGCCTCAAAAGAAATTCCACCTACAGAAATTATAGACAGGGAGGAACTTTGCAAAAGATTAAGTATTACCGAACCAACAGCAATACGCTGGGGCAAACGTGGTGCTATTCCTTACTTTACGATTGGCAGCAACATTCGTTATAACTGGTACAAGGTTATTGAAGCATTAGAAAAAAAGAAAGGAGGTAGAAGCAATGATTAATACTTCAACCTCCAAAAATTCTTTGTTACTGCAAAGCAAAGATACCTCAAAGCAAAATCAACTAGCAACCATATTTCAATATTTGCAAAATAATATTGTAACTGCTTCAATGCTTTCTGAAGCAACAAATATTCCACAAAAAAATATTACTCGGTACAAAAGAGATTTAGAATTGTCTAACCATTTGTGGGAAGTAAAAAAAGAATATTGTAAAAAAACTGGCTTTAAGGCGTGGTACATTACCACAAACGAAAAGTACAAAACACATAAGCAGCAACTAGAATTATTTACTGCTTAAACTCTTTGTAAGTGATAGATAACCTAACCTTA
Source organism: Ferruginibacter sp. (assembly GCA_025357775.1). Classification (GTDB taxonomy): domain Bacteria; phylum Bacteroidota; class Bacteroidia; order Chitinophagales; family Chitinophagaceae; genus Ferruginibacter. The sequence continues at coordinate 908 of JANXOQ010000146.1, forward strand.
ATAAAGGAGTGTGAGCCTATGCCACAACTGCATAAAGCCAAAGGGAAGCCATTTGAGTATAATGGTATAATGTACCTGCCAAAGTATGGAAGGTATGGCGACGTTGTACGCTATGATGCCAAGTTAAAAAATATGGTACTGTTGGTATATCCTACTAGGCGGTATTTAATCAATAGCATT
>JANXOQ010000241.1 GCA_025357775.1 Ferruginibacter sp.
ATAACATTATTGTTTAACTTAGTAAATTATATATATGATGAAACAAGTTTTACTTTTATTGTTTATTATTTTTTCTTGTAATATAGTTTTTGCAAAGCATATTACGGGGGGGGAGGTACTATACAATTATAATGGTGCAGGTGTAGGAAATAGTAAAAATTATACAATTACGCTTAGGCTTTTTAGAGACAATTTAGGAGGTGGTGCAGTAATGCCTATTTCAGTTGCACTCGGTATTTACAGTAATGATAATAGTGCTTTATTAGGCGATTTTTTTAATGTAAATAAAAATTCGGAAATTCCTGTTGTTGTTGTTTCAAAGCCTGCATGCCTTATTAATTCACCATTTTTTGATTACAGTATGGGCTTGTATTTAGTAACACTAGACTTGCCAAATAATAACAATGGTTATACAATTACTTACCAAACATGTTGTCGAGTTCAAAATATTGATAACATTGGTAATGGTGCAAGTGGTCAAGTAGGCTCAAGCTTTACAGGAGAGATACCTGGCTCTAGCACTTTGGGTACTTTGTTAAATGATAACAGTGCTCGTTTTGAAACTGGAATCTCAATACTGTGCGATAGTAAACCATTTATATTAAATTTTAGCGCAACTGACCCTGATGCAGATGTATTACAATACGAATTTTATGATGCCTACAATGGTGGTTCTGCCACCAACGCTGGGTATTCAACTCCAGCTGCACCTCCTTATGGTGGTGTAGGTTATTCAAGTCCATTTAGCGGTTTTCAACCCTTAGGTCCACTTGCTACTATAAATTCTTCTACTGGCATAATTACTGGTCAAGCCCCTACATCTGGCAAGTATATTGTAGCAGTAAATGTAAAATCATTTAGAAATGGAATACTAATTGCACAACATAAAAAAGATTTTATTGTAACAGTAGCACCATGTGATTTTGCAAGTGCTGATTTAAACCCAAAAGTTTATCGTAATTGCGATAGTTTGAAAACTTATTTTTCAAATGGCAACAATTCTGCTTTTAATTTATCTTATGATTGGGATTTTGGAGAACCTGCATCTGGTATTAATAACACATTCACTTCCACTACTGAAAATGCTGTACACACCTACCTTGCTGCAGGAGATTATATCGTAAAATTAATAGTAAATAAAAATACAGATTGCCCTAGTAAAGATAGTATACTGGTAAAAGTATACCCAGGTTTTTTCCCTGCTATATCTCCTATACTTCCTCAATGTAAAAATACACCCATACAATTTACAGACTTAACAACTACCAACTTTCCTTTTGTAAATTTTTGGAAATGGGATTTTGGTGTATTAGCTCTAGACAATGACACTAGCAGATTAAAAGACCCTACATACACTTACACAACAGCTGGCACTTATAATGTAACCTTTATTGTGGAAAGTAGTAAAGGCTGTAGAGATACACTTTATCCCATTGTAAAAATTTTAGATGAACCAGATTTAATAATTAGCAGAGATACACTTATATGTTCAATAGATACTTTACAGATAAAAAGTAATTTTACAACGGGTAATATTACTTGGAGTCCAAATTACATGATAAGTGACGTTAATAGTTTTAACCCATTGGTAAGCCCAGATGTTAGTACAACTTATACCGCATATTACCAAGATGTATTTGGATGTAGTGGTTCAAAAAAAGTAACCGTAAGTGTAGTAAGTGCTGTAACATTGCTAATAGCAAATGATACCACTATTTGCCGTACTGATAAGGCTCAACTAAATTTAAATACCGATGCATTATACTTTGCATGGTCACCAAAAGCATTAATTGAAGATACAACTGTAAAAAACCCAATAGTAAAACCTATAAATGCTGCGGATACTTTTAGGGTTAAAGCATCTATTTCTAATAAATGTTTTAAAGAGAAATTAATTATTGTAAAAACAATTCCATATCCAATACCTTTTGCCAATGATACTTCAATATGTTTTGGTAAAAGTGTGCAGTTAAAAGCTAGTGGTGGTACTAATTATACTTGGTCACCTAGTACTTATTTATCCAATATACTCATTGCTAACCCAATTGTACAATTTCCATTAAAAACAATATCATATACATTAAGTGTTACAGATACACTGGGATGCCCTAAATCAGTTTCAAAAGTAGTAACAGTATTGGTTGTAAAAGTGAAAGCAAATGCAGGACCATCAGATACTTCAATTGTACTTGGGCAGCCTTTGCAACTACTTGCAACTGGCGGTACTATTTTTTTATGGACACCAAATCAATGGTTAAATAATGATAATATCTTCAATCCAATTTCAAACCCATTAAGTAACATTACATATAAAGTAATGGTTAGTAATATTAATGGATGTTTTGATAACGATACGATTAATGTAAAAGTATTTTCTTTGCCTCCTGATTTATATGTACCCTCCGCATTTACACCTGCCAATGACGGATTGAATGATTTATTTAGACCTATCTGTCTTGGTATAAAAAGGTTAGAGAATTTTAGTGTATATAATCGATGGGGTGT
>JANXOQ010000277.1 GCA_025357775.1 Ferruginibacter sp.
TATGCTTAATAAAAAAGGTATTGTAATAATAGATGCTCAATTTCCTGATACTGCCCAACATTGTATTGATGAAATAAAAAAGAAAACAGGTAAGCCATTTGAATTATTAATAAACACACATCATCATGCTGACCATACCGCTGGAAATATTGCGTTTAAAGGTATTGTAACTGATATTGTTGCACATACAAACTCTTTAAAAAATCAAAAAGAAGCTGCTATTAAAAGTAAAAAAGAAGATACTCAATTATATCCCACAATAACTTTTGACAAAACTTGGAGCAAAAAATTTAAAAAAGAAAAAATATCACTTTATTATTTTGGAAAAGGACATACAAATGGTGATATTTTTGTTCATCTAGAAAAAGAAAATATTGTACATGTGGGGGATTTAGTTTTTAATAGAAGATACCCCTACATAGATAAAAATGCTGGTGCAAATATTAGTGAATGGATAAAAATATTAACAAAAGCCACTACAAAATTTAATGATAAGACTACCTACGTATGCGGCCATGCTGGTGATGGATACGATGTTATAATAACAAAATTGGATATAATAGCATTTAAAAATTATTTACAAAATTTACTACACTTTGCTAAAGAAAAAATAGACGAAGGGATTAGCAAAGAAGATTTTATGAAAACGGCTTCTATACCTAACGCAGCCGAATGGAAAGGTGATGGCATTAGCCGTTCACTTGAAGCTGTATGGATAGAATTAAAAGATGGGAAATAAAATTTTTAGAATTACTCTTACCAAACTCAATTGATAATAAATTTTATGAAAAAATATTTATTAAAGCAATATTAATTATTGCATTTTCAATACTTTCCAAAGTTTAAATATTAAATAATTGCGAATAGAATAATTGCACAAGCCACCCCCGCATTTAATGATTCCGCCTCTCCTACCCTTTCAATAGAAATTTTTTCTTCGCACATATCTACAATATTTTTAGAAATACCTTTAGATTCATTTCCGATAACAACAAAACCTTCTTCAATTTTTTTATATGTACGAATATCTTTTCCACCAAGTACAGCCGCATATTTTTTTATATGTTCATTTTTTTTTAACTGTTCTCTTATATTTCCATAAACAATATTCACTCTACCTAAGCTAGCCATGGTACTTTGTACAACTTTTGGGCTGTAACAATCAGCAGTAAATTCTGAACAAAAAATTGTTTTTATACCAAACCAATCAGCAGTGCGAATAATGGTACCTAAATTACCAGGGTCTTGTATGTCATCTAGCACAAGTGTTAATTTATTGGCAATATTTATTGACGAATCTGTATATTTTTTTTGAAATATTGCTAGTATACAATTAGCCGTTACTAAAGCAGATATTTTTTGTAACTCAAAATCTTCTATAATATTTATTTTGTTTGAGTAGGTATTAACGATGGTTTTGCTTAATAATTCATACCCTTCATTTGTGCAATAAATAGCTTCACATTCAAAAATATTGCTACTCAGTAATTCTTGCACTACCTTTATACCTTCGGCAAAAAAAGTATTGTTTTCATCTCTATATTTTTTGTGCTGCAAACTTTGAATATATTTGATGTTAGCTTTAGTAATCATTACAAAAATTTTAAGCAATATAACTTGCTATTTACATAAAAATGAATTTGTTCCGTTTTAAATACTTTTTAGGTGTACTCCTTATTTTTTCGTCATGCACCCTTCATACTTTTATAAGAAAGGCTCCTAAAGACCAGCCCTATCAGGCAGAAAGACCTACAATAAATTTAATTGGAGGTCAATTTACAAAATTAGAGAAAGAAGCAGTAAAACAAAGATTATATAATGCACTTGATGATAGTGCAAAAGTTACTATAAAAGAATCTTTTTTAGTTTTCAAAACTATAAAAAAGCCAATTGCTTTCGATACTAGCTATGCAATAAACTCTGCTGAAAACATGCGTTCTTCCATGAATCATTTAGGTTATTACAATGCACAAGTAAAATATGATACTACATTAAAAGGCAAGCAGGTTATTACTAAATATACTGTAAACGCAGGCAAACCGACCTTAATAGATACAATTAATTATCGTTTAAAAATAGCCGAACTTCAACAAATAGCTTTTAGCTCAAAAAATGTATCACTACTACAAAAAAATAAACCCGTTACCAAAGTTGCTGTTATTACAGAAGTAAGTAGATTGGTAGATAGTTTTAGAAACAAAGGATATTACAGATTTACTTCATCTGAATTAAGAGTACTCGGAGATAGCAGTATAGAAGCGCTTACTACTTTAAGTGATGACCCTTTTGAACAACTAAAGTTGCTTGATGAAGCTCAAAAAAAGAAAGACTCCCCTACTGTAAAGCTTACTATCGTTTTAAATACAGCTTCCGATTCTTTCAAATTATTAAAATACTATGTAAATAAGATTTATATACTGTCTGATTATAGGCCAACCGATTTGCTTAGCGATACAAATACTATATGGGAAACTAGTACAAAAAATATTATACACAGATACCATAAATATTTATTTAAAACAGCATTATTAGACAGAAATATAACACTACGTAGCGGAGATATTTATAAGCAAGAAGAATATTATAAAACGCTAAACAACTTAACTAAACTAGGTGTATGGCAAAATATAAATATTAAAATTTTAGAAAACTTAGACAAAACAAACAATATTGATTTAGTATTTGAATTAGTGCCTGCAAAAAAAATAAATATTGGAGGTGGATTAGATATTAGTTTTTCATCTTCTAGCAATAATGTAAGTAGCAATGGAGGAAGTTTATTTGGTTTTTCTACAGAGTTTTCTGTAGAAAATAAAAACATAGCAAAGGAAGCAATTAAAATGAAAAATAGCATACGAGCTGGTATAGAGTTTAATAATAGAGGAACTAGTGCTGCCAAAAATTCAATTAATTCTACAGAAATAAGTTATACAAATAGTATACAAGTGCCAAGATTAGTGCTTTTGCCAAAAAAGACAACCGATTTTTTTGAGAAGAAAAAAAATGCAAATACAGAAACGTTCATAAACACCAATTTATCATATAGTAATCGGCTCGATTTTTTCAATTTGCAATCTGTAAACTTTAGTGCTGGCTGGGCAATTTCACAAAAAAGATGGCGTTTAGCATTTAGACCACTTATTGCAGAGTTTAGTTACTTGTACAACCAAACATCAGATTTTGATTTAATAATAAATAATAATCCATTTTTAAGATACTCCTACAACACATCGTTTGTATTAGGTATGGGGGTTAGCTATTCTAGAACAAAAAACAATAAATTTTTTAAAGCAAATTTTGAAGGCTCAGGGCTAACATCAAACATAATACCGATTTTAAATGAGTATAAAAAGAAATATGCCAAAATAGATATTGAGTATAAAAATATTTTTTTTGAAAGAAAAAAATCGAATGTTGCTTTAAGAGCTATGCTTGGTATTGGCGTACCAGTATTAGGAGATAGTGCTCTTCCATTTTTTAAACAATATTTTGGCGGCGGTGGCAATAGTATGCGTGGCTGGCCAGTAAGAGGCATAGGAAGAGGTGGGCAAAAATTGCCACCTCTATCTACCAACCTTTTTAATGACCGCACTGGCGATGTACAATTTGAATTTAGTTTGGAACACAGGCACGAGTTAGTAAAAATAGCATCTTGGTTAAAATTGAAAGGTGCATTATTTGTTGATATTGGAAATGTTTGGAATATAAATAATACAAAAGGCAATGGCTTAGAAGATGAAACACAATTTAGAATTGATAAGTTAGCTAAACAAATGGGAATGTCTGCAGGCTATGGCTTTAGGCTAGATTTTACTTATGCTGTACTTAGATTTGATTTTGGCTTTAGAATAAAACGACCAGAAACAAGCAATGAAAAAAATGGTTGGAAATTACCAGACGCTAATTTTGCAGATATCTGGCAAAAAATACTTTCAAGAGATTTTAGAGAATGGAGATATGAAAATTTTAATTTTTCCGTTGGTATAAACTATCCATTTTAAGCGTTTTTAATAATAATAATTTACAAACTGTGGGATTAATATAAAAGTAATGAAATGATTAAATTTCTATCCTTACAATATTTTTATTTCAGCTAAAATTTCAATTATATTTGTACATAATTTATGAAAAAAATAGAACTCGAAATCGTAGCACTTTCTCACAGCATTACCCAAACCCAATCTTATGCGGTTGTACTTGGAGAAATAAATGGATTACGAAGGTTACCAATTGTTATTGGTGGATCCGAGGCGCAAGCAATAGCCGTAGCACTAGAACGTATGAGTCCTAGCCGCCCACTTACGCATGACTTAATGAAAAATTTTATGATGGCTTTTTCTGTAGGCTTACATGAAATAGTAATAAATGATTTACAAGAAGGTATTTTTTACTCAAAACTTGTTTGCAATAGCGAAAACGATACGGTGGAGATAGACAGTAGAACCTCTGATGCACTAGCTTTAGCAGTTCGCTTTGGATGCCCAATATACACCTATGATAAAATATTAGACCAAGCAGGCGTAATGATGGATAATGACCTAAACCCAGGACAGGAAATTACTGAAAATTTATCTACACAAAATATAAACGATAGTGATAATCTTAGAGGCATGAGCTTGGAAGATTTGAATAAACTTTTAGCAGATGTTTTGGAACAGGAAGATTATATCAAAGCCATATCTATAAGAGATGAAATAAAAAGCAGAGGAAAAAACTAATTTTAGATTTTTATTATTTTAGATTTGTTTGAACTTGTTATTTTTTATTTTTTTTCTTGCTAATTTTATCATTAAAATTTTATCAAAATACCATTTTGCAAGTTTATCAAACCCACTACATTTTAGTGACCAATCTTAATACTCAATTCTAAGTACTCAATACTAAGTACTCAATATTAAATTTTATCTCAATGAAAATTACTACAGACTCTGGCATTGAAATAAACGAACTATATACTGCTAAAAATAATATTTTAAGAGAAAATTCGCTGCCCGGTGAGTTTCCATTTACACGTGGTGTGCAAGCAAGCATGTATAGAGGTAAACTTTGGACAATGAGGCAGTATGCAGGTTTTAGTACTGCAGAAGAAAGTAATAAACGATACCATTATTTATTGAGCCAAGGTGTAAGCGGCTTAAGTGTAGCATTTGATTTACCTACACAAATAGGATACGATAGCGACCATGAATTAGCAGACGGAGAAGTAGGTAAAGTGGGTGTAGCTATAGATAGTATTGAAGATATGGAGCGTTTATTTGAAGGTATAAATTTAGAAGAAGTATCTACCTCTATGACTATAAATGCTACAGGATTTATTTTATTGGCATTTTATGTAGCACTAGCAAAAAAACAAGGTGCTGATTTAAAAAAAATAAGTGGCACTATACAAAATGATATTTTAAAAGAATACGCAGCAAGAGGAACTTATATATATCCACCAAAGCCCTCTATGCGCATTATTACAGATATTTTTCAATGGTGTAGTACAAATGTACCAAAGTGGAATACCATTTCTATTTCGGGTTATCATATACGGGAAGCAGGTAGTACCGCTGTGCAAGAAATTGCATTTACGCTAAGCAATGGCAAAGCCTATGTAAAAGCCGCATTGGAAAAGGGATTAGACATAAATGTTTTTGGAAAACGCCTATCCTTCTTTTTTAATGCACACAATAATTTATTTGAAGAAGTAGCAAAATTTAGAGCCGCACGAAGAATGTGGGCTAAAATAATGAAAGACCTTGGTACTACAGATGAAAAAGCGATGATGCTTCGTTTTCATACACAAACCGGTGGTAGCACCCTTACAGCGCAGCAACCACTCAATAATATTTGCCGAGTAACAATACAAACCTTAGCAGCTGTAATGGGCGGTACGCAAAGCTTACATACAAATGGGTATGATGAGGCTCTTAGTTTACCAACAGAAGAAGCTGCAAAAATAGCTTTACGTACCCAACAAATTGTAGCCTATGAAAGTGGTGCACCAGATACCGTAGACCCACTTGCAGGCAGTTATTTTGTAGAAAGCCTTACTGACGAAGTAGAAAAAGCAGCTTGGCAATTGATAGAAAAAATTGATATTTTGGGTGGCAGCGTAAGTGCTATAGAGCAAGGTTTTATGCAAGACGAAATAGCCGCTAGTGCATACCAATACCAAAAAGATATAGAAAGTGGTGCAAAAACATCTGTGGGTGTAAATAAATTTGTAACCGCAGAATCATACAAAACACCTGTGTTTAAAATAGATGAAAGCATACAAAAAATGCAAGTAGATAAATTGACAATACTTAAACAAAAAAGAGATAATGCTGCTGTGAAAGTATGCCTCCAAAATATAGCAGCTTCTGCAAAGGGTACTGATAATTTAATGCCTCTTGTAGTAACTGCTGTTGAGCATTTTTGTACGCTGGGGGAGATAGCAGATGTATTAAGGAGGGAATATGGGGAGTATAGTTGAGAGAGGAATTAAGTTACATTTACTATCTTATGAAAAGTTTTAATTCAATTAATTGAAATGTTAATGAGTTGTTTTTTTTAATATTGGTTTCGAATGATTTAACTTATAATTACGTAGAAAAAAAAGTTGACTGCAACCCTACGAGACATCCTGCAAACAGACAGAACAACACAAAATGAACAACTCTAACAAAATTATAGACCAACACTAAATGCAATTTAAAGCAGGTTATATAGCGGACAGTATTGCAAAAGTAATAACTGACTTTAAAGCTAAATTAGACAAAAATGTTATTTTAGAACAAAACAAACTTCTACAAATAAATGGTTTACTTAAATATGTCAGTTCATTTGAAGTAGAATTTCCATTTGAGCATAAACCACCAAACTTTCACAAATTAAACCCTGTTTTAGCTACAATAAACAATATAATAACAAGGGGTTTGCCAACAAGATTACCTGTAAGCATTGAAAAACTATTTTCGAAAATTGAACTTACAGAACCAAATAAAGATGAATTTGAATTCAACTTTCCAAACACTTTAAAGATGAAAATAAAGCAAATAGAGAAAATTCATATAACGCATTATTTAAAGTTTATGGAAATAATTT
>JANXOQ010000300.1 GCA_025357775.1 Ferruginibacter sp.
CTTACAGATCAGTTAACACAAGCCAAACTTCCATCTTTAATTTTTAATATATTTTTTATAATTACAAGTGGGCTTTATTTATTTTTTTTAATAAAATTAAATGTAATATCTAAGGTAAAAATTAATACAAATGTAATGCTAGCTTGTATTGCAGCTGTAGGTATTGCTTATTTTGTAAAATACTTATCATTAATGTTTACTGGGTGGCTTACAGGTTATGTAAAAGAAGCAAATACGTACATATTTATTATTTTTTTGCTAAATAAAATGATAGGTTTATTCTTACTACCAGTAGTTACAGTTTTAGCATTTTGCAATATTTATCTCGTATCTTCTACCATTTTAATTTCACTTATAGTATTGGCTATCATTTTGCTAGTGCGTTTTTTTCGGGCATATTCATTATTACAAAGCAAACTAAAAATTTCTCCCTTTCATTTTATTTTATACGTGTTTGCGTTAGAAGCATTGCCAATTTTGCTTATTTATAAGCTAGTGTCAAATTATTTGCACTTAAATACTTAATTTTGCAGCCTTACATTAAAAATCAATATGCTAACAAAAGCATCAAAAGCTGAGGTTTTAACAGCAAAAAAAGTAAAAAAAATATTGATTGCGCAAGTACAACCAGACGGGTTAAAATCTCCGTACGCTGAGTTGGCAGCAAAGCATAATGTTGTAGTAGATTACTGCCCATTTATTGTAATTGAACCTGTTATCGCAAAAGATTTTCGCAAGCAAAAAATCGATATTTCCACTTTTACAGCAGTTATATTTACTAGCCGAAATACAATAGATCACTTTTTTAGAATATGTGATGAAATAAAAATAAATGTATCTCAAGACACAAAATATTTTTGTATCACAGAGGCAGTAGCTCTATATCTTCAAAAATTTATTTTATATAGAAAGCGAAAAGTTTTTTATGGTGCTGATGGTACTAATAAGAGCTTTTTTGATGTAATAAATAAGCATAAAGAGAACGAAAAATTCTTATATCCATGCTCAGAGTCATTTGATAGTGAAATAACCAATTGGCTAAAGCATCATAAATGCGGCTATGCTACACCAGTACTCTATAGCATTGTAAGCAATGATATAAAAATGGTAATTGCAAAAAATTATGATGTTATTTGTTTTTTTACCCCAGGTGGTGTAAAAAGTTTTATGGAAAACTTCCCTGGTTATAAGCAAAATGGTACAAGGTTTGGTGCATTTGGTTTAAACACTACAAAAGCAGCAGAAGATGCAGGTCTAACTTTGGAAATAAAAGCACCTATGCCACAAACTCCTGGTATGGTAAGTGCGTTAGATAAATACTTACAATCTCTTTCTACAAAAAAGAAGTAGTTTATCAAATCGTAATCATAAAAAATTAATTTATACAAAAATTTTGGTTTAATAGCCCTCAAGAGATTTCCCATTAGTACCCTTGGGGGAATTGCATAGAATTATGAAAAACCTTCTTTCCACCGAAACAAGCCCTTATCTTTTGCAACATGCACACAACCCTGTGCACTGGCAACCTTGGGGGCATGCAGCATTGCAATTAGCCAAAGAATTAAACAAACCTATACTCGTAAGCATAGGTTACTCAGCTTGCCATTGGTGCCATGTAATGGAGAGAGAAAGTTTTGAAAATGATGCTACTGCAGCAATAATGAATGAGCACTTTATTAATATAAAAATAGATAGAGAAGAGCGACCAGATATAGACCATATTTACATGGATGCGGTACAAGCAATAACAGGTAGTGGGGGCTGGCCGCTCAATGTATTTCTTACGCCTGAAGGCAAGCCTTTTTATGGCGGCACATACTTTCCTCCTGTGCCAGCACATGGGCGTGCATGTTGGGTAGATGTTTTGCTTAGCATAAATAAAGGATGGCAGGAGCGTAGAACTGAAATGGAAGAACAAGCCGAAAATTTAATGAGCCACTTAAAAAAGTCTAACAATTTTGGGCTCATAAAAAGTAACATAAATATTGAAGTAGTTAAGCAAACTTTTAGCAAAAACGATGTAGAAATAATTACAAAAAATTTATTGCACAATGCAGATATAAAGCAAGGAGGTTTTGGAAAAGCGCCAAAATTTCCACAAACATTTTCAATAAATTGTTTATTGCAAGCTGCTCATTTTTTAGGAGATAAAAATGCATTGGCTCATGCCGAACTTTCTCTTACAAAAATGCTCCAAGGAGGTATTTACGACCATCTAGCTGGCGGGCTTTGTAGATATAGTACAGATGAAGAATGGCTTGCACCTCATTTTGAAAAAATGCTGTATGATAATGCACTTTTTATAACTGCATTAAGCAATGCATTTTTACTTACAAAAAAAAATGTGTACAAAAATGCCATTAACCATGTGTGTAATTTTTTATTTGCAGAAATGAAAAACATTAATGGAGGCTACTATGCAGCAATAGATGCAGATAGCGAAGGAGTAGAAGGGAAATTTTATGTGTGGGATAAAGCAGAAATAGATTTAATATTAGGCAACGATGCAGATTTATATAATCAATATTATAGTGTAACTGAAAACGGTAATTGGGAAGAAAAAAATATCCTTCGTGTTTTAACAACATTGGAAGAAGTTGCCAATAATTTTAAAATTGATATTGCTTCAGCTGAAAATATTATAATTGAAGGAAATAAAAAATTATTGTATCAAAGAAACAAAAGAATAAGACCGAGTACAGATGATAAAATATTATTAGGATGGAATGCATTGCTTATTACTGCTTTTTGCAATGCTTTTGCAGCTACACAAAATAGATTATACTTAGAAGAAGCTGAGGCATTATGCACTTTTTTAGAAACAAAGTTTGTTATTAAAAACGAATATTATCATACCTATAAAAATTGTGTAGCAAAATATCCTGCATTTTTAGATGATCTTGCATACTTAATAGAAGCATATATTAATTTGCAAGAAATAACAGCCAAAGAAGAGTATTTGCATAAAGCAAAAAATGTAGCCGAGCAGGTTTTTAATAATTTTTTTGATGAAGAAAGTGGATATTTTTTCTTTACGACAAAAAAACAAACAGATGTAGTATTAAGAAAAATTGAAATGTACGACGGTGCTACACCTTCTGCCAATGCGGTAATGGCAAAAAATTTATACTACTTATCAATAGTATTTGACAAGCAAAAATGGAAAGATGGGGCTTTTTTTATGATAGATTCCCTCAAAACTGTCATATTAAAACACCCCAGTTCTTTCGGTAATTGGGCAGCCCAAGCCATTAACATAGGCATGGGTATAAATGAAATTTCAGTAATTGGAAATAATATGACTCCTTTACTTTATGAAACGCTGCTTGAGTACATACCTAATAAGATTTTACAATCTACGTCTTCAATATCAAATATGCCGTTGTTGAATAAAAAACCGATTGATAAAAACGCATTAATCTACTTATGTTGCAATTTTGAATGTAAACCCCCAATTAAAAGTGTAAAAGAACTATTAAAATGCTTAGAAATAACTTAAAATAAAAGTTAACTTATCCACAATAACTTGTATAAAAACTCGTTATTTAAAACAAAAACCATTTGATTTTGGGAAAAATTAACATTACCAAATATTTTATGTGTTAAATGTTTAAAAATAATTATTACATTTGTCAATACATACAAAGTAAAAAAGATGAACAATCGGTTAATATGCTCATTCGCAATAGCTTCCATAGCCCTTGTAGTCGCTAGTTGTAAGAGTGGTTCCACAGGTTCCACATCTAATGCCAACGACAAGGGGCAACTACTTGGTGTAGTACCAGGTAATAAATATAACCTTACGAAACCACCAGGTATGGTTTATATACCTGCTGGAACTTTTCATATGGGACCAAGTGACGAAGATATTAACTATGCCTACACTGCAAGAAACAAACAAGTTTCTATAAGTGGTTTTTGGATGGATGCTACTGAAATCACAAATAATGAGTACAGACAATTTACTAAGTGGGTTACTGATTCTGTAGCTGCTACAGTACTGGGAGCACCATACATAAAGCCTGATAAAGACGGAGTAGAAAGAGTAGATTGGAAAAAAGCAAGTACAATAAAATATGGTGAAAAAGCAACTATTGAAAAATTAGATGCAATAATTGTAACAGCCGATAATAGAATATTTGGGAAAAAAGAATTGGATGCACGTAAAATTGTTTACCATTCAGAAATTTTTGATTACAAAGCTGCTGCCACCAATAGAGATACCTCTATACAAAGAAAAGAATTTATAATAAAGCAAGATATTCGTGTATACCCAGATACGCTTTGTTGGATAAGAGATTTTGCTTATTCTTACAATGAGCCTATGTCTAAACAATATTATAGCCACCCTGCTTACGGTAATTATCCAGTTGTAGGTGTAAGTTGGAAACAAGCTACTGCATTTTGTGAGTGGAGGACCAACTATCTTATCTCTTACAACGAAAGCAAAAAGAGATCAGGACAAACAGATTTTAGACTGCCAACAGAAGCACAGTGGGAATATGCGGCTCGTGGAGGTCGTTCACAATCATCTTACCCTTGGGGTGGTCCTTATCTAAGAAATAAAAAAGGTTGTTTATTAGCAAACTTTAAGCCAGGACGTGGAAACTACCCAGAAGATGGTGGTTTATATACCGTACGTGCTGATGCGTACTGGCCTAACGATTTTGGTTTATATAATATGGCAGGTAACGTAGCGGAGTGGACTTCATCTTTATATTACGAAGGCTCTTATAATTTTCAGCATGATATGAACCCAGATGTACGTTGGAATGCAAAAAATAGCGATCCTCCACGTATGAAACGCAAAGTTTTGCGTGGTGGAAGCTGGAAAGATGTTGCATATTTTTTACAGACAGGGACTCGTGCTTACGAGTATCTAGATACTTCGAAATCTTATATTGGTTTCCGTTGTGTAATAGATTTACCACCAACCATAAAATAATAGAAATAGAAAATTTTTAGTAACTTTCTTACAATAAATATTTAATGTCTGCAATTAGTTGTAGTTATTATTGTTTATTTATTTCACTAATACAAACAATAAATCCTTAAATTAAACAAAACTTAAAAACATGTCAGTAAAAATTCCTTCAAAATTAAGTAAATGGATGGATGTAGGTGTATCAGTAGCAGCTGCGGTTGTTATATATGGTGCATTGCAAAAAATATTGCACACTCCTTCTGCAGATTTATTGTTAAAAATAGGCTTAATTACTGAAGCTATTATCTTCTTAGTTTATGGATTGCTTTATGCGTTTTTCCCAGCTGTAAAAGAAGATTTTGAGGCAGGCGGTCTAAAAGCTACGGTAGCTACTAGTAATCCTGCATTAAACAATATGGATAAAATGTTACAAGAAGCTGATATTACACCTACAAATTTAAAAAGATTAGGTGAAGGCTTTCAAAAACTTGGTGCTAGCGTAAATGGCATTGCTGATGTGAGTGATGTAGTAAAATCTACAAGCGACTTTAGCAAGCAAACGCAAGCTGCATCTGCTGCTATGGGTAGTATGAGTACAGCATTTGCTGCAAGTGCTACTACAATGTCTTCTTTTAACAATGCATCAGAAAGTGCTAAAGGTTTTCATGAGCAGGTACAAGTACTTACAAAAAATTTAGGTTCTTTAAATACTATATATGAGCTAGAATTAAAAGAAAGTAATAATCACCTTAAGGCATTAAATGGTTTCTACGGTAAAATGGCTGAAGCAAGTAGTGCAATGATGAGTAGTGTAGAAGATGCACAAAAAGCTAAAGAGCAAATAGGTGCATTGGCTACAAACCTAAGCAAACTAAATGCGGTGTATGGCAATATGCTTGGCGCAATGAAGGGGTAGTGTGTGTGCCTAAGGCGAATACTACATAGAATGTGCCTAAGACCATGTTCATACAAACAATATTTAATAAAACTATTAATACTTATAAGTTATGGCTTTACCGAAAGAGCCCAGGCAAAAGATGATAAACATTATGTATTTAGTGCTTACAGCATTACTTGCATTAAATGTATCTTCAGAAATTTTAAATGCATTTAAAGTGGTAACTACCAGTTTAGATAATTCAAATTCAAATATATCAAAAGCAAATAGTATTTTATATACTTCTCTAGCTGAAAAAGCGGCCGACCCAAAGACTGCTGAAAAAGCAACAATTTGGAACGGTTATGCTATGAAAGCTAAGACTCTGTCTGACGATTTTTCAAAATATATTGAAGATTTAAAAACTCAACTCAAAACAGAAGCAACTCCCAAAGGAGAAACAATAGATAAATTTAAAGAAGACGACTTAGAAGCGGCGACTCGTTTATTTGGTAATGGAGAAGGAGAAAAAAATCTAGGAGTACAGTTCGAACAAAAACTTAAGGATTATAGGAAATCTATGTTAGCTATAAGTCCAGAAATTTTAAAAGAATTTGATGCTTCTTTAGCAGTTGATGGAAAACCGGCTACAGGACAAGATGGTAAAGAGAAAGATTTTACCAATGCATATTTTCACATGGTACCAACTTTAGCAGGGTTGACGCTGTTAAGTAAATTTCAGAATAATGTAAAAAACTCTGAAAACCAAGTTACAACATTTTGCCAAAGCCAAATAGGACAGGTTGTAGTACACATGGATCAGGTAGGTGTTTTGGTTGGGCAGAGTTCTAGTTATTTAATGCCAAATGATGATATAAAAATTACAGCTGGGGTTGGTGCTTACAGTTCTTCTTCAAAACCAACAATTATAATAGGCGGCGCTTCAGTACCTGTAACAAATGGACAGGGTTCTTTTACAACAAAAGCTAGTGGTGCTGGTGAAAAAACTGTAAATGTATCTGTAACCTTTATAGATGAGAATGGTAAACCTCAAACCAAAAATGAAATTGTAAAGTATACTGTTGGTACGCCAGGCGGTGCCGCTGTTATGGCAGATAAAATGAATGTATTTTATATTGGTGTTGACAATCCTGTTACTATAGGGTCACCGACTGGTTGGGATAAAACAAGGGTATCAATGACAGGTGGCACAATAAGTGGAAATAATTCGAAGCAAACAGTTAGAGTAAGTTCTGTAGGCACAGCAACAATTACAGTAGCAGCGGAAGGTACTCCTGCTAGTCAATTTAGTTTTAGAGTAAAAAGAATACCTGACCCTGTATTTAAAGTAGGTACTGGTAAAGCTAGGGTACCATCTGTTGAATTTAAAAACCAAGGTTTTTGTAGAGCAGATTTATTGGGTTTTGATTTTGATTTAAGATTTAGTGTTGTAAGTGCTACGGTTTATTTTGGTGGTTCAGGTTTTCCTAATCCTGTTACTGGAACAATAAATGGAAATAGTTTAGCTGGCATTTCTGCATTAATGGCAAGATGCGGACCTGGTTCATCTATAGCATTTACTAATATAAAAGTATCTGGTCCTGATGGTGTAAGGAGTATCGATGAAGCAAGTATATCACTCTATTAATATTGAGCGTAAAATAAATAATTATGATAAAGCAATTTGTAAAATGTTTTTTGTTCTTTGTACTAATTACGGGAATATCTAATGTTGTATTCGCTCAAAAGAAAAAAGCAGGGTCTACTAAAAGAGCTTCCACAAAAAGAACGACAAAGAACAAGACAAAATCTACAATAAAAGCAGGTTCAGCATCAAAAGACGTAGTAGTAGTGGCACCAGCAGTAGTAATAAATACGGATACTTTGCCAATTAAAAAAGTGCCTAAATCCCTAAGAAGAGATGCAGCTGTGGATGATGATGCTATAAAAGATCGAAATCCCTTAACCTATGAAAATTTGCGTGCTGATGATGCAGTATACCGCCAAAAAATATGGCGTGAAATTGATGCAAGAGAAAAAATAAACCTTCCTTTTCGTTATTCTGCTGATGAAAATAATGGAAACCAGCGCTTTATATCTATTTTGTTAAAAGCAATACAAGATAGTGTAGTTACAGTTTTTAATAGTATTGACGACAGATTTACTACTCCTATGACAGTATCAGAAGTAGCACAAGTAGTTGCAGGTGCAGAAGTACAAGTGCCAATTACTGATAGCTTAGGCAATATAACTGGTACAAAATCAATGAGAAATGAAATAAATTTTGATTCTATCTACAAATTTAGAATAAAAGAAGAGGTTGTTTTTGATAAAGAAAGTTCTAGATTATTCTTTCGAATACTTGGTATTGCACCACTTAAGAGATTGGTAACTGCACAGGGTATTGATTTTGGTGAAACAGAAATGTTTTGGGTATACTACCCTGATATGAGAGCAACTTTTGCTAAATACGAAGTTTACAATGGTAAAAACTATGGTGCTCGTATGAGTTGGGAAGAACTATTTGAAAGTAGAATGTTTAGTGGTCGTATCATTAAAAGTAGCATTGATAACCCTTATGATCAATACATAAAAAATTATAAAGGTTTAAGTGAAAATACAATTCTTCAATTATTAGAAGGGGAAAATGTGAAAGAAAAGATATTTAACTACGAACAAGATTTATGGAGTTATTAATATAAATTAACTTAGTAGAACTTATACATTAAAAGTAAAGACCCTTCGAATATCGGAGGGTCTTTTGTATAAATAATTTTAAAGTATGAATAAAATTTTAATTATTACAGCTCCTTCAGGCGCTGGTAAAACTTCTATTACTAAGTTTTTAATGAATAAGTTTCCAATGCTTACATTTTCTGTATCAGCTGCAACAAGGCAGCCGAGGGGTACAGAGCAAGATGGAGTGGATTATCATTTTATGAATGCAGACGACTTTAAATATAAAATTCAACATAACGAATTTATAGAGTGGGAAATGGTATATGAAGGCAAATACTATGGCACTTTAAAAAGTGAGCTAGAAAGGATATGGCAGCTTGGAAAAATACCCGTACTTGATATAGATGTAAAAGGAGCAATACATGTACAACAACAATTTAATAAAGGTACACTTAGCTTATTTATAGAACCACCCTCTGTGGACGAATTAAAAAAAAGACTGTTAAGTAGAGGAACTGAAACAACAGAAACCTTGGCAGATAGATTAAATAAAGCGTCTTACGAACTATCCTTTAAATCTTATTTTAATAAAATTGTAATAAATACGGATTTAGCAATTGCGTGTGCAGAAGCTGAAAAAATTGTATATGATTTTTTAAACACATAGCCAATATTTTCTAGTAATATGTCTATTCAATTATTATTATGAAATATTGTAATAGTTTTGATTTTAAAATGTAAAATTAAACGCTTTTAGTACCTACAAATATGGAAGTTTCGTTCATAAGACATAAATTTTTTATTGTCGTTTTTTCCTTCGTTTTTCCTAATTTTATACAATGAATTTTACTGCACTTATTGCCATATTTTTTTCTATTATTTTACTTGGTTTTTTTACAGGGATAGAGCTTGCCTTTCTATCTTCTAACAAGTTAACGCTTGAGCTTAACAAAAAGCAAGGTACTTATGCTGGTAAAATTTG
>JANXOQ010000342.1 GCA_025357775.1 Ferruginibacter sp.
CAAAAAAATTTTCTGCGTGATAAAGTGCTCCTAGATTATTATAATAATCACACTCTACTAACCCATTGGTTAAGTTTACTGCATAATCAGTGTTTATTGTAATTATATTATTAGTTTTAATTTGAAAATATATTCTTTCTGGGAGAGTTGCAGCCTTGCCTTCAATAGTTAATAAACTACCAGGTAAAGTATTTGTAAAATTTGCATCAGCATCAACATTAAAATTAGTAAATGTAGATGATCCATTTATTTTTGCTTTTATAAATTCTACATTAGGTATTGTAGTAGTAAAGTTTACTGTAACTGGGCATGTGGCACCTGTACCACCTGTTATATTATATATAGTAGAGCCACTAACAGTACCTGTGCCAGTTGCTACTAAAATTATAGAGGTAGTACCTGTATTTAATAAACCAGTATTAGCAAATGTAACCCCATTATTTATCACACTTATGGTGTACGTACCTGGGGTAGTAAGTGTAATTGGTAAAGTAATTGTATTGCTGTTATTCATTGCTGTACCCACTTCATACACTCCTTGTACTGTAGCAGCCCCACAATTAATTGTGTAATTAGCTATTCCTACCTGCGACTGATAAACAACATCAAAACCACAATTGCTTCCACTACCAGTAATTGGATAATTAAATGTATTTGCTAAAGTTGGGTTTCCACCATCTGCAATAAGTCTTATAGTTTGGTTGCCTAAAGCTAGTGTACCGCTACCACTATATTTTACTCCATTTATTGCCAATGCACCTGTATTTACATTGTAAGAACCAGCATTTGTTACATTTACATTTACATCTACCCAATTAGTAGAGTTGGTAACAATATTTTGCATAAAAGTAGCTGCTGGGTTAGGTGTAGACCCCGTACAAGTATTAGGCGCACCTGCAAATGTAAATACTGCAATAGTACTAACAACACCCGCACTTACAGAAACATCAAAATTGCAAGTAGAACCATCAAATTTTACTTTAAAAGTAAATATACCATCTGCCAAAGGCTTACCATGCGCTTTTAAACGAAGCGTATTTATTCCTAATATTGCTATACCAGTGTCACTAAAAGAAAAACCATTTATCGTATCTGTACTAATTGTATAAGTACCAACCTCAGTAATAGCTACTTGTACATTAATATAACTAGTGGCGGTTAAAACAGTATTTGTTGCATAAACACCTGCAGGCATTAAATCTAAGCATGCACCAAGCGCATCCTTTACAACTGCACCTTTTGCCAATCCCCCTTCAAAGCTGTAATCTTTTTCACATCCTGAAAATAAAAAAAGACTAGCTACTAAAATTAAAAAAAGACGAAGCAACTTCATGGTTTGTATTTTAATGTTAAACAAAGTTAGTATTTCTAATGCAATAAGTAATGTAGTCTAATTTTTTAAAAAACATATAGAAATATATTTTTAAAGTTTGCATGTCTAAAAAAACAAAACTTCATTATATCAATCTTTTCTAAAAAAATTGCAACTTTTATTCAAAATTTTTTAAAGAAGCATACATTTATTTTAATAAGTCGTATGAAATTGACAATAAGAATAACTATCCAAAACACTAAACAACTAATTTTCAATTACTACTAGTCAATCACTAGTAAATAAACACCAAAAACAAACCATCTAATAACCCCTCACATCTTTTCCTTCCATAAAATTCATAAAAGCTTTATTGCATACACGGTTGCCACCTTGGGTAGGGTAGTTGCCAGTAAAATACCAATCACCTTTATTATTTGGGCAAGCCATGTGCAAGGTTTCAATAGTTTGGTAAATAACTTGCACTGGTATATTTACATCGTTTGGTGTTATAAGTTGTGCTATTTTATTAGATATTTCTCCAAGGCTAAATGGTTTGTATACTAGTCGCACTAGGTTTTCAGTATGCAATTTATTTTCTTGCTCTAGCGTTTTACATTTTTCTAAAATATCATTAAGTAAATATTCTTGTTTCGTTTCTTTTAACAGAGCAACCGCTGCTTTAAAAGCAATAAAATCCCCCATTTTGCTCATGTCAATTCCATAGCAATCTGGGTAGCGTATTTGCGGTGCGGAAGAAACAACAATTATTTTTTTAGGCTGTAGTCTGTTCAACATTCTAATAATGCTTTCTTTTAAAGTTGTACCACGTACGATGCTATCATCTATTACTACCAATGTATCTTCATTTTTTTTTACGGTGCCGTAGGTAATATCGTATACATGTTGCACCATTTCGTTTCTGCTACTATCTTCTGTTATAAAAGTTCGCAATTTCACATCTTTTATAGCTATTTTTTCAAACCGCACTTTTCTGTTTATCATTTCAGAAAGTTTGTCATCATCAAATACTTTGTTCCAACTAAGTATTCTTTCTTTTTTTATTTCGTTTAAATAATCTTCTGCTCCTTTTATTAAGCCATAAAAAGCAGTTTCTGCAGTATTTGGTATAAACGAAAAAATCGTATTTTTTAAATCGTAGTCAATTGTTTTTAAAATAATAGGGCTTAGGTTATAACCTAGTGCAATTCTTTCTCTGTAAATTTTTTCATCGCTACCACGGCAAAAATAAATACACTCAAAACTGCATGCTTTTCGCTCTTGTGCTGGCACAATCTCTTCAATGTTATAACTACCATCTGCCCTTGCTATTAGTGCCATGCCAGGCATAAGTTCTTGCACTTCGTTTTCTTCAAGGTTAAAGGCAGTACGTATGGCTGCACGCTCACTAGCAGCTACAATTATTTCATCATTTACATAATAATAAGCTGGGCGTATTCCATGCGCATCTCTTACCACAAATGCATCCCCATTACCCGTTATACCTGCTACATGAAAACCACCGTCAAACATTGGTACTGCTTTTTTAAGCATCGTAACAATATTAGGATTACCAGGGTTAACTTCATCTGCTTTTACTAAAAAATGATATAATACTTCCATCATAGCAGCTAGGTCGCTTTGCTTTTCAAAATCGCCTGGCGTTTTATTTATAAGTGCAAAAAGTTCTTCTGTATTTACTAAATTAAAGTTACCAGCAAGCGTAAGATTGCGGCTTGGTATTGTATGTTTTTTTATAAATGGGTGGCAAAATTGCACATCATTTTTTCCCTGTGTGCCATATCGTAAATGACCTAGTAGTACCTCCCCCAATACTGGTATGTGCCCCTTCATTAACCCTGGATGGTTTTTTATATCGGGCTGGTATTTTTCAATTTCATTTATTTCTTTTCCTATCTGTGCAAATAAATCTGCAATGGGCTGCTGTGCACAACTTCGTATGCGATACATAAATGGATAACCTGGCTCGGTATTTAATTTTACGGCTGCAATACCTGCGCCATCTTGGCCACGGTTGTGCTGCTTTTCCATTAGCAAGTACAACTTATTAAGCCCGTATAATACTGACTTGTGCTGCTGTTGATAATAACTAAATGGTTTTCTAAGGCGAATGAAAGCCAAACCGCACTCGTGTTTTATTGCATCGCTCATTACAGGTATCTGTTGTAGTGATTTTTATGTAGAAAATGGTAAATTTAGCTCATTACTTTAGAGCAAACAAAAAACCCTCTAAAGAATAGAGGGTTTTTAAAAAATAATTTTATATAGTTGATTATAATCCGCTAATGCATAGCCCAATTTGTATCAATTTTACATCTGGTGCCACACCTACTTTAAACATACTTGTAAGATCATATGCACCAAATATAGAAAATAAACCATATCCAACTCTTGCTGTAGCTGCTATTCTTGTGCCGCTAAAGTATAATTTACTTGATTCTTTTACAGTATTTTCATTCAGTTTTGTGCCAGCGGCATTCTGCAAATCCACTCCTTTTGTATGAGCGTTTATCATTGTACCAAACTTTAAACCTATAGCAGCTTTTATAGCTTTGTTAGGATTGCTTGGGTCAGATGTAAATCTAAATTCTAATGGTACTTCTAAAAATGCAGTTGATAATTTATATTTATTATAATTATTACCAGTATCTGTTCTTATAAAGCCCAGTATATTTTTTGTGCCACCTACTTTAACTTCCATTTTTTTAAAAAAAATGTTACTAGTGCCAACACCCAACCCAATGCCTATACTAAATTTTGGATTGCTTTTAAAACGCTTATCATACATAAAATATACATTAGCGCTTTTGTTAAAACCTTTTATGTAGTTACTTATACTATCAGGTGCTCCACTCCACATGCTTGTACCTATTTGTATCATAAAGTGGTCTGCTGCTCTATCTGCTATTACTTTTGCATTTTTAGTGCCTGTTTGTGCAAAACTTGCTACTAATGTTGTACTTAAAAAAAGAATAAAAAACAATTTTCTCATAATATAAACTTAGGTACAAAAATAATTGTGCCATGGGTTAAGGAAAGGTTAAACATTTAGTAAAAATTTTTACAATAAGGCAAATTAGATTAAACTAAATTATGCAATAATAATGATAAACGTATAAATGAAATGTTGTAAAATGGGTTTAATGAATCTATAAATCAAGAATTACATTGGGATTACTCATAAATTACATTTCATTATATTTATTTTGTAAAAATTTTTGCAAAGATATATAAATAAGTAAACAAAAAGATAGGATTAAGTATAAGGTTCAAGGCAAACGCATTTAATATTTTTTTAAAATTAGCTGCTCTATAAATTCTTCATTCCAACCAGAAAGTATTCTATTTTTTTGTCATTTTTCAAAATGCCAAATAATATTCTCGTAATTATAGAAAAATTTACTGCGGCAAAACCTGCCATTTTTCTGCTTTCATGTTTTTTAAAAACTACATCTAAACTCCTGTGCGGTTGGTTACCTGTGCTCCAGTGACTCTATGCAAATTTAGGTCCGCTCCGCAGAAAATTAGCTAATGAAAAATATGGTTTTAATGACCATGAATTTCATTCTTGGTTATTTAATCTCTCCTTGGTAAAAAAACTCGTAAAATAAAGTTTGCAATTGTTTAACCAAGCATAAGTTTATCTATTAATTTATTTTTTGTAAATTTGGACAAAGTCAGTTTAAAAAATCAATTTTCAATTGGCAAAACACAGTTGGCAGTTGGCAAAAATAAAATATTTCAATAAACACAGGGTTCACAAGTCCCCTTTGAGAGATTTATGGGCTATTAAACCATTAAAAAACATGAGCTACATCGCATCCATTCATGCAAGACAAATTTTAGACAGTAGAGGAAATCCAACAATAGAAGTGGATGTACTTACAGAAAATGAAAGCCTAGGCCGTGCGGCTGTGCCAAGTGGTGCAAGCACAGGCATACATGAGGCTGCGGAGTTACGTGACAATAAGAAAAACTACTACGGTGGCAAATCTGTACTTAAAGCAGTAAACAATGTAAACACAACATTAGCAGAAAATTTGCTAGGTTGTGATGTGGCAGACCAAACAGGTATAGATGCTATGATGATTGCCTTGGATGGTACAAAAAATAAAAGTAAACTGGGTGCAAATGCAATGCTAGCGGTAAGCTTAGCAGTAGCAAAAGCAGCAGCGCTTGAAGCCAACCTTCCTTTATACAGATACATTGGCGGTACAAATGCAAAAGTGTTGCCAATACCAATGATGAATATTTTAAACGGTGGAGCACATGCCGATAATAAAATAGATTTTCAAGAATTTATGGTAGTGCCAGTGGGGGCAAAAACTTTTAGTGAAGGTTTGCAATGGGGTGTAGAAATTTTTCATGCACTAAAAACAGTGTTAAAGAAAAAAGGATTTAGTACAAATGTGGGTGATGAAGGTGGTTTTGCGCCAAATATACAAAGCAACGAAGAAGCAATAGAGACTGTACTTACAGCTATACAAGCAGCAGGTTATAAAACAGGTAGCCAAATAGGAATAGCTATGGATGCTGCTAATAGTGAATTGTGGAATGCAAAAGAGAAAAAATATATTTTCCATAAAAGTGATGGTAAGAAAATGACGAGTGAGCAATTGGTAAAATATTGGGAAAGTTGGGTAAAACAATATCCCATTATATCAATAGAAGATGGTATGGCTGAAGATGATTGGAAAGGTTGGAAAATGATGACGGACTCATTAGGCAAAAAATGCCAAATAGTAGGCGATGATTTATTTGTAACGAATGTAGAAAGATTGGAAAGAGGGATAACTGAAAATATTGCAAATGCATTACTTGTAAAAGTAAATCAAATAGGTACGCTTACAGAAACTATTAATGCAGTATCGATGGCGCAAAATGCAGGATACAATACTATTATGAGCCATAGAAGTGGAGAAACGGAAGATAGCACCATTGCAGACTTAGCTGTAGCACTTAATTGTGGGCAAATAAAAACAGGCTCTGCAAGTCGTAGCGACAGAATGGCTAAATACAACCAGCTTATTCGTATTGAGGAAATGCTAGCAGACAGTGGCGTTTACCCTTCAAAAACGGTAAAATTTGGTAAATAATTTTTAAACAGTAATTATAATTATTTTTTCCACGAATGCAATTTTTTTCAATTGTGCATTCGTGGCTTTTCTTTATATTTGAGTTATGGATATTCAAAAATATAAACCCATGTTAAAGCCTTTGAAAAATAAATACCTAATTGTATTGGCAACTTTTTTGGTATGGATGGCATTTTTTGATCCAAAAGATTTTGGAATGATTTATAATAGAACCGAAAAACTTAAAGAGTTAAAACAAAGCGAAAGACATTTAACAACTCAAATAGCAGAAACAAGAAAAGAATTAGTGTTGCTAAAATCTGATGCTGAATCTATAGAGCGATATGCAAGAGAGCATTTTTTTATGAAAAAAGACAATGAGGAACTATTTATAGTAAAAACACCATAATTTTTTGAAACAATGCAATAACAAATAAATATTTGCGTTTTATAAATGTGTGCTACTATTTATAAACAAAAAATATTATGGATAATATAACGCAGGATGAACTACTTCAATATCTATATAACGAAGGAAGCCCTGAAAGAAAACAACATATAAAACAAGAACTAGAGACAAGTAAGGAATTGCAAGAAAAATTTAATGAATTAATAATTGCAAAAAACCATCTTGATAAAATAAAACTCATATCCCCAGACCAACGTTCGGTGGATAATATTTTTAATTATGGTAAACGAGGGCTTGTAGAAATGGTTATATGTAGTTAATGCTTAACTTAAGTAACATTTACATAGCTAACTGAAGGCATTTTTATGAGTTTTGGTAATATATTCTCATTCGTATTAAAGGGTTGTCAACTTTTTAAAAAATTATTAGTTTAAAATAAAGTTGTAAAATTTGCAAACTCTGTGAGAATTTTAAATGCGGTTTTTTTTTATGACTATAAAGCAGCGATACTCTTTTTTAATAAATTATTTCTTAGAGCATGCGCCAGAGGCAGAGACAGAACTTTTATATGACAATCCATTTCAGTTACTGGTGGCAGTAATTTTATCTGCGCAGTGCACAGATAAAAGAGTAAACATAACTACGCCATTTATTTTTGCAAAATATCCTGATGCAAAAACAATGAGTAAGGCAACAATCAAGCAACTATTTGCGTTAATAAAAAGTGTTTCATTTCCTAATAATAAAGCAAAGCACCTTGCTGGTATGAGCAAGTTATTAATGGAAAAGTACAATGGTGAAGTACCAATGATTGTAGAACAACTAATAGAATTACCTGGGGTTGGAAGAAAAACAGCAAACGTAGTAACATCTGTTATAGATGAACAACCCAATATGGCAGTAGATACACATGTTTTTAGAGTAAGTGCTAGAATAGGGCTAACAATAGGAGCCAAAACTCCAAATGCTACTGAAAAACAACTTATTAAGCATTTTCCAACGGAGCTTGTTTATAAGGCGCATAACTGGTTAATATTGCATGGCAGATATACTTGTGTTGCAAGAAAGCCTAAATGTGCAGAATGTGGTTTGAAAACTATATGTAAATATTTTAAGAAAAATGAGTTAGTGAGCTTGATAGGTCAGAAATAAATCATTAACTTGTATTAATTTTAATTTGGAATAATTTGAAATATCCAATACAATAACTTTTTAGAAATGAGGAAAGCACTTTTTATAGCTTCTTTTTTTACGTTTATGCTATTTGTAGCAAAACAAGCTAGCGCACAACATTATTTTTATGATGGGGAATACTATGATAACCCATTTTTATATGAAGCTGGAATATCAATAAATGCAATGAACTGCCTAACAGATATTGGTGGCGGTAAAGGAATAGGTAAAAAGTTTTTAAAAGATTTGAATATTGGAAAAACTAATGGGAGTGCTGGTATATTTTTTGGTGTTGCGTATAAAAATGCAGTATCGTTGAGGTTAGAAGCAACATTTGGGCAAATTTCTGGAAACGATAATGTTTTGCAAGGAGTAACTGATATAGCTAAACAACGTTATAATAGAAATTTAAATTTTCGTAGTCTCATTACAGATATTAATCTTTTAGCAGAAATACACCCAATGAATATTTTTATAGACTGGCTTGCTAAAGATAGAACCCCTCCAAGATATTCACCATATTTATTAGCTGGCATAGGTTATTTCTCTTTTAATCCACAAACAAAATTAGTAGGTAGTGACCGGTGGATTGATTTACAACCTTTGCATACTGAGGGACAAGGCTGGGTTGCTGGCAGAGAAGAATATAAATTAAATCAACTTAATATTCCTTTGGGCGCAGGTATTAAATATGAGCTATCGCCACTTGTAAATTTAAGAGGTGAATTTGTATACCGTCACACTTTTACAGATTATTTAGATGACTTAAGTACAAATTACATAGACCCAATATTATTTACTCAAAATCTTACACCACAAAAAGCAGTTTTAGCTACTCAATTATACGATAGACAAATTGATAAATCTATTGCTGGCATAGATGGTAAGCGTGGTACAGCGTCAAATACTGATGCTTTTTTTAGCTTTAATTTAAAAATTAGCGTTGTTATTGGTAGAGAAAGAATTAGAAGATAAATTTTCCCTCTAATTAAATTTCTTGAAAATAAAAATAAATTCAAATTAACCTTCCAAACATCCTATCCATTTCTTCCTTTTTAAAACTCATGTAGGTAGGTTTACCTGTGGGAGTAGTATTAGGTATATCACACAAAAACAAAACTTCTACTAACTGTTTCATTTCTTTTTGAGTTAATGATGTACCCGCTTTTATAGATTGTTGTAGAGACATAGAGCGTAGTAATTTTTCTCTTTTAGAAAATTTCATATCGCTGCTAAAATGTTTATACTGTTCTAATAATTTTTCTATTGCATTTATTTCGCTAGAATGCTGCATATCAGCTGGCGTGCCTTGTAGTACAAAAGTGTTGTTGCCAAAGGGTTCTAGCCTATAACCAAGTATAGTTAAATCTGGCAAAAGCTCATTTATTATTATTACGTCAGCAGGGGCAAATTCGATAGTGCTAGGGAAAAGAATTTGCTGTGTAGCTATTGATTTGCCAGTAATAGCATTAGCAAATCGTTCATACAAAATTCGTTCATGTGCATTTTGTTGATTTACTAATAAATATCCTTTGTAATTTTGAACTATAACATATGCATTGTGTACTTGCAATAAATCGCTGTTATCCCAAGGTTTTTCATTTTCTACATTTTTTTCAAAAACGGGAATTGCTTGTGCATTTTTGGTAGAATATTTATCTATTTCTATATCTCCACTTGTGGTAGATTTATTATAAAAATCTTTCCAATGAGTAAGCTCACTTTTTTTTTCTACAAAGTGAGCTTGGTTTTTTTGTGCAAATGTTTGAAATAAAGAAGAAGAAGAAGCATCTCTTTTATTGATTTCCGATATTGGCTTATTTACTGCATCTAAATTTTGGATAGAAGCATCCAACTCAAAATCTAAAGTAGGAGATATACTAAATTGTGCCAATGCATGTTTTACTGCACTATGCACAAATGCGTAAACAATTTTTTCATCTTCAAATTTTATTTCTTGCTTGGTGGGGTGCACATTTATATCTAGTTGTGCAGGGTCAAGGTCTATAAACAAAGTATACATAGGGAAACTATCTTTCGATATCATTTCTGCAAAAGCACTCATTACCGCATGGTTTAAATAAGCACTTTTTATAAACCGATTGTTTACGAAAAAGTATTGGTCTCCTCTAGTTTTCTTTGCAGTTTCTGGCTTCCCTACAAACCCTAAGATATCTAAATAATCTGTACGCTCTTGCACACTTACCAATTTTGCATTATAGTTATTTCCTAATATTTGTACAATACGTTGTTTAAGTGATCCTTTTTCTAAATGAAATACTTCTTGCCCATTGGAGTTAAGAGAAAAAAATATTTCAGGAAAAGCCATTGCTACTCTTATAAATTCATCTACAATATGCCTTAGTTCTGATGGGTTACTTTTTAAAAAATTTCTACGAGCTGGCACATTAAAAAATAAATTTTTCATGGCTATACTTGTACCAGTAGGGGCAGCAATAGGCTCTTGCTTTTTTACAAGGCTATTTTCTATTTCTATATAAATACCTACTTCATCTTCATCTCTCTTTGTTTTCAATTCCACTTGCGCTACTGCTGCAATACTAGCAAGTGCCTCTCCCCGAAAGCCCATTGTTTTTATTCTAAATAAATCATCAATACTTTTTATTTTTGAAGTAGCGTGTCTTTCGAAAGCCATACGAGCATCGGTTTCGCTCATGCCTTTGCCGTTATCTATTACTTGTATCAATGCCTTTCCAGCATCGTTTACAATTAATTTTATTTCGCTTGCACCAGCATCTACTGCATTCTCCAGCAATTCCTTTACAGCACTAGCTGGTCGTTGTATTACTTCCCCAGCCGCTATTTGGTTGGCAATATTGTCTGATAATAATTGTATAATGTCTTGCAAAAAATATTTTATTTAGATTGCAAATTTACGTTTAGTGAATTATATAATTATTTAACACCTTATAATATAAAAATATCTATCTGCCTTTGCAAGCAGATAGATATTAAAACATAAGTACATTTTTATTAAAACGAACTACTTTCTAAAAGCTATAGGAGTTAAAATGTTTTAGATTCTATTTTATCAATTTTTAAATATGTATCATTTCTTAAATCTATTATTTTATGCGCTTACTCAGTTACTACCAGCCTAAATCCATTACCATGCACATTTACAATTTCTATTGTGGAGTCTTCTTTTAAATATTTTCTCAATTTCGCAATATAAACATCCATACTTCTTCCATTAAAATAAGTATCGCTACCCCATATTCTTTTTAGCGCATCTTCCCTTGCCAATAAATCATTTTTATGCTCTGTCAGCATTTTTAATAATTCATTTTCTTTTGGAGAAAGTACTTGTGTTTTTTCTACATTAGATAATTGCCTTGTACGTGGGTTAAAATGATACATTCCTAAATCATATTCAGCCTTTGCTTCTTCTTTATGAAGTTCTTCATTTCTTTTTAATATTGCCATTATTTTGTGTAACAATACATCGCTATCAAAAGGCTTCGTAATATAATCATCCGCACCAAGTTTATAACCTTGTATAATATCATCTTTCATTGTTTTTGCACTTAAAAAAAATAAGGGCACATCAGGATTAATATCTCTTATTTCTTCTGCCACAGTAAAACCATCCATATTAGGCATCATTACATCTAGTAAGCAAAGGTCAAACTTTTCTCTTTGAAACGCAGCAAGACCAAGCCTACCATCTCTTTCAAGTGTTACTTCATAATCATGTAACTCTAAGTAATTTTTTAATACCATGCCTAAGTTTGTATCATCTTCGCACAGTAAAATTTTGGGTTTAATTGTTTCCATAATATTTAAATATTTATATACAAATAAAATTGATTGCTGAATATTAATGCTAAAATAATACCTAATATTTTGTTAAGGTATTTAAATTTTGCAAAGTTGCTAAAATATTATTAAAAGCAAAAAAACCTTAAAGGTTTGTTGAAAAAGGAAACTATTTTTTTACATACTCTTTATCTGTAAGCGTTTTTAAAAAAACAATAATATCTGCTTGCTCTTTTACAGTTAAGTTTAAAGGTTTATTTAAACTGCTATCTATATTTATTTGATGTGGGAAAAAACCTTTGGGGTTGTTATAAAACCTAAGCACTTCTTCTAAAGTTGCAAACATACCATTGTGCATGTAAGGTGCTGTAGCGCCAATATTACGCAAGCCTGGTACTTTAAATTTTCCTAAATCAGTTTCTTTTTTTGTAATAAATATCCTTCCACTATCGGTTAAAAAATTGCCATTAAACAATCCAATATTTTTAAATTGGTCTCCTGTAAAATCATCTCCAAAATGGCAATCAAAGCATTTTGCTTTTTCGCCTATAAATAATTTACGCCCTCTTTCTTCTGCGGCAGTAAATTTTATTTTATCGTTTGCCCAATCGTCGTATCGGCTATTTACAGTTTCTAAGGTTTTTTCATACGCTTCAAAAGATGAGCCTAGGTTTTTTGAAGATGGAGTTTCTTTGTAAACTTGTAAAAATGCATTTTTATACAAAAGGTTTTTATTTAGTCTATCAACAGCTTCAGCAATTGGTAATCCCATTTCAAATTTATGTGCTATTGGCATAAGTGATTGTTGTGCTAAAGTTGCCGCTCTTCCATCATAATAAAAATATGGCCTATTTTTCATGTTCAACACAGAAGGTGTATTTCTACTCGTTTCATTTCCATTTATACCAATGCTAAGAGCCAGCGTATCTGCAAATGCAAATTTTGGATTGTGGCAACTTGCACAACTTACTGATGAATCTTTTGACAATATTTTTTCTGAAAATAATTTTTTACCAAGAGTAATTTTTGTATACTTAATTTCTTTATCCGCTTTAAAAGAAAAACTAATGAAGGCAATACTGGTAATTAGTAATATAGCAAAAAGTAATTGTTTCATTAAAGTAAAATTACGAAAGCATTTTTTTATTAGTTTCATTAATATAATCTTTCATTGTAACTTTCCACAAAAATTATACATCCCATGCCAAACAAAGAAGCATTTATACAAACTATTACAGATGGTTATACATTTAAAGGAGAAGCAGTACAAATTGGCTGCGCAATGCTAAATGGTGTAGTAGAGCCTGAAGCAAAAATATTTTTACCGCTAAAAACAATGAATCGCCATGGGCTTATAGCCGGTGCTACTGGCACAGGTAAAACAAAAACTTTGCAAATGATAAGTGAGTTTTTAAGTGATGCAAGTGTGCCTGTGCTTTTAATGGATATAAAAGGAGACTTAAGTGGAATTGCTGCCATAGGTGCAGAAAATGATAAAGTGAAAGACAGGTATAGTAAAATGCAAATGACTTATAAGCCTTCTCTTTTCACTGCAGAACTACTTTCCCTTACTGGAAAAGACGGTGTAAAATTAAGAGCTACAGTAAGTGAATTTGGACCCGTTTTATTAAGTAAAATACTAGACCTAAATGATACACAAGGCGGTGTGGTGGCACTTATTTTTAAATATTGCGATGATAATAAATTGCCTTTGCTAGACCTTAAAGATTTTATAAAAGTATTACAATTTATAGGCAATGAAGGGAAAGTTGAAATTGAAAAATTGTATGGGAAAATTTCAACAACATCTACAGGTACTATTTTAAGAAAAGTAATTGAACTACAACAACAGGGTGCAGATATTTTCTTTGGCGAAAAAAGTTTTGAAGTAGATGATTTGATGCGTATAAATGAAACTGGGCAAGGCGTTATAAATATTCTTAGGGTGATGGATATACAAGATAGACCGAAGTTGTTCTCTACATTTATGTTGCAAATGCTGGCAGAATTGTATGCATCATCACCAGAAGAAGGTGATATGGATAAGCCAAAATTAATTTTAATTATAGATGAAGCACATTTAATATTTCAAGAGGCGAGTAATGAGTTAGTGCAGCAAATTGAAACAATTATTAAACTCATTCGTTCAAAAGGAATTGGTATTTTCTTTTGCACACAAAACCCAATGGATATACCTGCGGCAGTGCTTGGGCAGCTTGGTATGAAAATACAACATGCATTAAGAGCATTTACAGCAGCCGATAGAAAAACAATAAAACAGACGGCAGACAATTATCCTGAAACGGAGTTTTACAAAACGGAAGATTTAATTACACAACTTGGAATTGGTGAAGCGTTAATAACATTGCTTAGTGAAAAAGGTATTCCTACACCGCTTGCACATACCATGCTATGCAGCCCAAGAAGCCGTATGGATGTGCTAAGCCAAAGCGAAGTAGATGCCATTAATAGCAAAAGTAAATTGGTAGCAAAATATGCTGAAGATATAGATAGTGAAAGTGCTTACGAAATGCTTACCGCAAAATTAGCTGAGGCGGAAGCAAACAATACTGAAGTAGAAAAAGAAAAGAAAACCGAAAAAGAAGAACCATCTACTTTTGAAAAAATAGCAGATAATACGGTTGTAAAAAGTATGCTTCGTACCGCTGGTAATGGAATTGTTCGCTCATTATTGGGTGCGCTTGGGCTTGGTGGGCGAAGCAGTTCTTCTAGAAAATCTAGTTGGTTTTAAGCATTGTTACTAAATAATTAAAAATATTTTATAATTT
>JANXOQ010000361.1 GCA_025357775.1 Ferruginibacter sp.
ACCATCGTTTTTCTTTTAATGTCGAATACAAAATTGATTCATTTAATTATATAAAATTTAGCCCTGTTTTTTCATTAAGAAAAGTAGTAGACTACTACAAGTCTACTTTTAATTATTTTACTAATAAAGGAATTGGTTTAAATAATGGAATTAATGATAATCAAAATACTTCATCTACTCCAAATTATACAGCTAGCATATTATACAATCATCGTTTTTATAAAAAAGGAAGAACGCTGTCTTTAAATTTTACACTTGGAAAATCAGTTACAACTGCTAATGATGATATAGATAATCAAACAATTTTTTTAGCAGTTGGTGGAAGCGTGCCAACACGTTTGGTACAAAATATTACGCAAGATAACAATAACCATAATTATGGAATGACCGCTTCTTTTAACGAACAACTTACCAAGAAAAAAGCATTAGAATTTAACTACACATTTAACAGGAGGTATATTGGAAATGATAAAGAAGTGTTCAATGTTGGCCCAGGATATAATAATTTAGTTGATTCCCTCACTAATATTTTTGAAAATATTTATACCACCAATAAGTTTGGTGTAAATTATAGGATTACTCAAAAAAAATATAACTATTCTGTTGGGCTTGCAATACAGCCAGCTACCATTGAAAGCAATTCTTTTACTGGTAAAAAAACAACTTTTAAGCAAAATATTTTAAATTATTTTCCTGTTATACGATTTGCTTTTAATTTTTCTAAAAGTAAATCTCTTAATATAAATTATAATGGCAATAACAACCAGCCTACTTATCAGCAATCTCAACCTGTGCCAGATTTTTCTAATAGGCAAAATATTGTTATAGGTAACCCTGATTTAAGGCCTGAGTTTAGCAATACTTTTACCATGCGGTACAACAACTTTAATTTTATAACTGGTGATGTATTATTTGCTAATGTGAGTGCTACATTTATAAATGATAAGATTGTAAATAATGTGGTGGTAAGTAAACAATTTGGTAAAGGTGTACAAGAAACTAGGTACTTAAATACAAGTGGGTATTACAATGTAAATGCTTTTTATGCTATTTCTAAACCTATAAAAAGTAGAAAATATGTTTTTAACTACGGGGGTGTTTTTAATTATAATAACAATATTTCTTATTTTGATAATAAAAAAAACACAGGAAAAAATATTATTTTAACCCAGCGATTTTCTATGGATTACAAAATAAAAAAATGGTTAGAAACAAGTGGAGGAGCGGTTTTTAGTTTAAACGATGTAAAAAATTCAATAGGAGCTAATAATACAAACATAAAAGCATGGAGTCTTACACATTCTGCAAGGTTATTTTTTAAGTATGATTTTATATTAAATTATGATTTAACAAAAACATTAAATACTGGTTTTACAGATAATGTAGTGGCCAACCCATTGTTAGTAAATGCTAATATTGAAAAACAAATATTTAAAAATAAAAATGGCTCTATTAAACTTGAAGTGATGGATATGCTAAACGAAAATACTAATGTGGCTAGGTCTGTTACTGCATCTTTTATTACAGATACAAGAACGAATAGATTGCAACGTTACTTTATGCTAAGCTTTATTTTTAGGTTTAATAAATCTAGCGAATCTTTAAAAGGTGCACCTAATATGATGCCTACAGGTGGTGGTAGGGGAGAGGTAAGAATGATGGGAATGTAGAGGTAGTATTGTTGAAATTTTGAAGGTTGAATATTCAAAGTTTTATAGTTTAATAGCTTTTTGTAAGTTAGATTAGAAGTTTAAAGACTATAAATTTTGATTTAGTTCTATTTTAAAAATAAGTACCATACTTTATTAGTATTCTAATTT
>JANXOQ010000379.1 GCA_025357775.1 Ferruginibacter sp.
ATCAGGGAATATTTTTTTACTTAGTAATTGAAAGTACATTTTATCGTAAAAGTCATCATGTGTTTGATTAAAGCTGGCATGGTTTAACTGCGATTTATCGATTATGATGGCTCTAAATTGCAAATCCGTCATAAAAAAATATTCGATAATATCATTGTAAAAAGGATATTGAGATTTAGAAACAGTGCCCCATTTCATTTCACCTTTGTAATAGTGTTTAATTTTAAAATCTCGTATGGCACGGTTATGCAAGTGCAGCTGGTTGTAAGGCGTACTAATATATGCCAATAGCATATAGGGCTTTTTATCATGTTCAATATGTGTGCTTTCGTCGCAGTAAAAATTATATGTTTTCATTTGTACTTATTTTATTTTTTTTAAACACTCACCCGTACCTTACCCGTAAGCAATTGCTGCATAAGCCCTTTTTTTTGAAGCTGTAAGGTTTGTAGTTTTTGTTGATATTGATTTAGTTCGGTTGTGGCTGTATCTAAAATTTCAATTATTTTTTTGCGTTCTTCAATATTATTTGAATATGGAATTTGAAGATTAGCAACATCTGATGAATTTATTGCAGGATAATTAGAACCAGTTATTAATGCATTTATTTGAGTATGAATTTCATCTGTAAAAAGTGAATAAAATATATACTTACCATCAACGTTTTCTTTAGGTTGAATAACAGCAAAACCAGTTGAACAAATCATTTCATTAGTCTCAAAATCTACATAACCAAAGCCCATTAAATTTGGACGAACTGTAGCCATTAAAACATCTCCTTTTTTAAATATTCTTCTTGCTCTTGGACTTGAATTTTCAAATTCAATTTTTTCTTTTGGGAATTCAAAAACCCCATCTTTCACCCTTGATAAATCAATATAAAAAAATGAAAATTCATTACCAGCTAAATTTGAAAGTGTATTTACATTTATTAAAGCAATATTCTCAAAACAAACAAATTTCCACTTCGTTTTCTCAAACCCTTTTACCCTCATTTTACCTGTAAGTAATTGCTGTGCCAAGCCTTTATTCCTTAGTTTTAATTGTTCAATTATTGCTTTACACTTATCTATGGCAGCATCCCAGGTGCTTAGTATTGTGGCTATTTTTTGTTGTTC
>JANXOQ010000382.1 GCA_025357775.1 Ferruginibacter sp.
AAGAACTAACTATATTTATTTCGATATTAATAAAAATAAATACCCTGTATTTGTTTTAAATTATTGCATTTATCAAAAAATTTAGTAAACAAAAAAGTGTTTATTATTACAGTTTTTTATGGTAACTATTTTAGGTAATTATTTATTGTAAGTATTAATAAATGTAATATAATTAGTAAAAAAGTTTTTGACAATATTTTGTATAGCTAAAAATGCAGCTTTTAATAAATGTATTATTAACTAAGCCCAACGATTTGTAAACAATAATAAGGAAACTTATTCACAGCTTTCATAGGGCTGCTTAAAATATATATTACTTGTAAAAATCAGGAAAAATCCTCTCATTACAGATTTTACTATTTGCAGAAAATTTAATAAAAAACGATGCTTTGCTGCTATTAATCAAGCCATTTCCATAGTGTAAATCGCAGATAATGCTTTCAGAAATAAAAAACAGGTATCTCTCGGCAAATTTTGAAAAATTCCTGTCGTGTGGTCCCGCCAAGAATCGAACTTGGATCTAAAGTTTAGGAAACTTCTATTCTATCCATTGAACTACGGGACCATAGAGAAGACTTTATTGTAGTAACGCAAAAATAAGGCTTTCTAAAAATCTCAAATCAAAAAATCTTAAATCTACAATCTCCCTTTATCTTTGCCAACCAAAATATAAAAATATGAAGTGGTTAAATACTATTATTAAATATCGCCTTTGGTTAGGTTTATTGTTATTGGCATTGGCTATTTATGTAAATGTACAAACTAGCTTTTGGCCGTCATTTATTTTATATTTTATTGCCATTGTGCTTATTGCAGGGCATTTTCTCTTTGGCCCTATGCGCCTTATACAAGCTCACATGGAGTCTGGTGATATGGAGGGTGCAAAAAAAGTGGTTAATTCTATTGCGTTTCCACAGTTACTTATAAAACCAATGCGTTCTGTTTATTATACCATAAAAGGTAACCTTGCTATGGTAGACCAAGATTTTGAAAACGCAGAAATACACATGAAAAAAAGCCTTGACCTTGGTGGTGGTGCTCTCACTAAACAGTCGGAAGGACCTAACAAATTGCAGCTAGGCATGCTATCTATGCAAAAAGGAAAACCGAAAGAAGCAGAAGCTTACATACGAGCTGCAATACGTGCAGGCTTACCAGATAATGAAAACAATGCTGCTGCCTATTTACAGCTATGCTCTATAATGATGAACAAAAAAGAATATAGAGCCGCTAAAGAATATTTTAGAAAAGCAAAAGGCTTTAAACCTACAACTCCACAGATTGTAGACCAAATAAAACAAATAGAAAAATATATTGGTAGAATGCCAGGGTAAATGGTAAATGTGGAAATATGTCTATTTCAAAAGTAACAATGTGTAAATCTGCGTTTAAAAAATCTGCAATTCCAAAATTTGTTG
>JANXOQ010000383.1 GCA_025357775.1 Ferruginibacter sp.
TTTACAAACGCTATAATGTTAGTACCTTTAAACATATACTGCTATTTAATTTAGCGAATATATTACAAATACTAATATAATTAGCTTTTATTATGGGGTAAACAAGTGCCTACTTCAATGAATTTATTTAGCGACAAAATGCATTATGTCGATTGAAAATATCATTAACTCCAGCTTGATTTAATGCTGGATAAAGGTTACTAAAGTTATTTCTGTAACCACACATGTCAGTAATACTCGAATTATGAGTATTGTATAATTGCTGAATTGTTACACCCTGTATTATATCCCATGTTTCAACAGGGTTATTTGGAGCAATGTTTGTATTGTCCATTAAGTCGTGATAGCAGCCATACGGTATCCAGCGTCCGCCAAAAAACCAAAATTCATTCTCAATAAGGTTGTCCATCCGATAATACCTACCAGCTACAAATCTTCCGGGAACTGAATTTGTAGCATCTTTAATTCCAGCGGTAGTTGGGTAGCGACGCATAGCATAATTTGTTCCTAAAAACTCTGCCCATGATTCTCCAACACTTACATATTGGTCATCCCCTCCATCACCATAAGGATTTCCATTAACTGGTGTGGCACCAAGTGTTTTACCAATAAAATTAAGCCACCAAATATTACCTACCCGTTGATAATGGGAAGCATGGCTTAACTCGTGTAAAGCTATTTGAGAAAGTCTTGAGTTGTAAAACTGCGGCTCCCTTGCTTGAGGAATTCTAATAGTCATATCTGGTAACAACCCCGTAATGATATTGAATAAATTTGGGTAGTTAGTAATATTTTCTCCGCCTAAAACACCAGCAAAATATTGAATAAGTAATGATGCTGGGGAACTCGGTATGTGTCCCAACATTGGTGTGCTTGCATTACCAAAGTTTGGAACACCTTGAAAATCTATAAAGTTTTTTGTATTTGCCCATTGTGCATAACAAACCATACTCCAAGGAGCTTTTGATATCCTTTCATTATTGCTATATTGGTCGTGAAAGTAATATGCATTTAATATTTGACTCCAATACCTAACTTGAGTATGTCCGCCAAAATTGAAGTCTTTCCCATCTTTCATTTGACACGCAGTAACCCAGCCTTCAATATGAATAGAACCTACTACAAACTGAGTAATCAGCGTATATAAATTTCTAATAAACGTTCCGTGAGTATCAAGCGGTTTAACGTTTACTCTAGAGTTCTTTGCTTTAGTCCCCATGATTGTACCAATGCTATATCGCCAAGGTATTTCATAATAACCGTTTCCATCGCTGTAAGTATAGATGGGAATACCTAAAAATAAACTCCAAACTTGCATACCTCTTACTCTTTCCCATTTATTTAATTGAGTGTCCCAATAATTTACAAATCCGTGGGGTTTTTTAAACAAGCAAATTCTAAATCTATTTAGAATTTCTTCAGATGCACCAGCCTCTCTAAATGCTTGATATTGCAAAGTTGTGTCAGTATCAGCAACTTGAACCAAAGTGTCAAGGTACTGTGTTTGGGTCTGTGACCTAGCAGATAATTTTGAAAATACGTTAGTGTTTTCAATGGGTGTTACACCATATATGCTGCCGTCTTTAAGTTGTTCTGCTTTTGCTTCGTCTAAAGCAAATTCATCGCTGTAAATTGCCATGTTGGCAAATGGAATTTCCATAAGCTGAACAGTGCTGTCATTTTCAAGTGCTTGAAACTGTTCTGTGGTTAAGTCCTGTGGATTGAATTTGAAATAGACAAATTGCTTTTCATTGCCAGTAAGTTGATTGGCAGAAAACCTCTGTGTAGATTGATTTCTGGCGGCAATAGTTTCCTTTGCTTTTTCTACATTTCTTAAAGAAAAGGGGTTTATCTTTTTAGGCAATTGAATAGTTGCCTTTTTAATTTCAGGAAAGTCAACTGTTTGGTTACTCAAGTCTTTTTGGCAACTGCTAAATGCAATAGTCGCTGTCAAAGCAGAAAATATCCACCTGCTAAGGCGTTGGATTGATTTTCTTTTTATTTTCATTTTGTTCGTTTTTTAAAGTTATAAAATAATTATCAAATTTGTAGGGTGACGCTGGCATTACCCATAACCACTTTATTGGTAACTGCTCCTTATAGTCTACAAGCTGCACTACGCTTTCTTTTTCTTGAACATTTCTAGCATTCTATCTGTAACTACAAAACCTCCCACTACATTTAAAGTACCAAGTACAACAGCTATAAAACCTAAAATTAGTGCTACATAATTATCGGTTGCAGCTTCACCCATCACAATCAGTGCCCCAATAATTACTACACCATGTATGGCATTGGCGCCACTCATAAGCGGTGTGTGCAATACACTAGGTACTCGTCCAATAACTTCTATTCCTAAAAATATCATTAGGATTACCATGTAAATTATTTGTTGGTGGGTGGTGAAGAAATTGAGCATTATTTAATTATTTATTTTAATTTTTTTAGTGAATTGTTTTGCAATAAAGATTTCATTTGTGCAATAGCTACTTTATTTAGTTGCACTAAACGTTCACTTTGTTTTAGGCTCTGACTAATTTGCAAAGCATTTATGCTTTCCATATTACTCAAAACTATAAGTTGTTATAAAGTTGCATCATCTCTCATATTCCCTTTTTTCGTAGGATTGGATACTTTCCAATCTTAAGCAGTACAACCAAATAATGCAACATTTAATAAATCTGCTTCGCTTGCATAAACAATTCCCTGTTGAGATTGTGTAACTTCTTTAGGAATTAAAATTTCTTTTATTGCATCGGTATGTATTCTGTAATTTATTTTTGAAATAGTACGTTGCAAATTCCATTCTAATTTTTTATCCTCATCTTTTTTTAATCTCTGAAACTCTTTTATAAGAAATAATTTAAAAATAGGATTTACGGCAGAACAGAACTCTAATGCAATATCTTGATGAGCATATGTGCCGCCATATTTTCCTAGTTTTACGTAAAAGCCTATTGCATTTGTCTTCTCAATCCATTGGCTTGGACTTAATACAAAACTTGGAAGCCCTGCTTGCATTTTAAAGTGGTCAAATTCGACCACTTTAAAATTATTATTATACAATTGTTCCCAAGTTCCAATAAATTCCAGTGTACTCCTACTCCTAATCCAATTCTTTATTACATCTGCCGCCCTAGCTTCTCCAATTTTCGAATTTGCAATATCTGTTATACTCACAAAATCATTATTATTGACACAGACAATAGAAATATCTACATTCTCAACTTTTAATATGGTTGGTTTGTTTATCAGTTAATTGTTGTATTTTATTATGGCAAATTCGCCATAATTAAAATTTGATTATTTGATTAGGCTTTATAAAATAAAAATGAACAATATAAAATATCTTTTAAAAGTCTAGAAATCAACACCCCTGAAACTTTAGTAATAATTAACCAATTTAGGCATTCAACAATGCTGCAACCCTCTCATTCGTAATCACTCCCCCATGCGCCACACAAGTTCCATTCACCAAATCATCTTCAAAGTTTAAATTAATTTCTCCTTCTTTTGTAATAATTAATTGCAAGAAATTTAAAATATTTTTACCGTATAACTTGCTTGCATCACTTGGCATATTAGCAGCAAGATTAGAATTACCAATAATTGAAACAGCATTTACAACAACTGTATCGTTATTTTTAGTATGCGATGTATTGCCTCCTGTTGAAGCTGCTAAATCAATAATTACAGAACCACTTTTCATGCTATGCAACATTTCTTCTGTAATAAGTACGGGTGCTTTTTTGCCAGGAATTGCTGCTGTACAAATTATTATATCACTTTTTGAAACACTTTCTGCAATGCGGGCTTTTTGCCTTGCCATAAATTCTTCAGTTTGTTCTACTGCATACCCGCCTGCCTTTGCTGCATCTGCTGCGCCTTCTACTTCTACAAATTTTGCACCAAGGCTCATTACTTCTTCTTTTACTTGTGGTCTTGTATCAAATACTTCAACCACAGCACCTAATCTTTTTGCAGTAGCAATAGCTTGTAGGCCTGCAACACCTGCACCAAGTATGAGCATTTTTGCTGGTGGTATACTACCCGCAGCTGTCATAAACATGGGGAAATATTTTGGATATAAATTGGCTGCCAACAATACCGCTTTGTACCCTGCAATGTTAGCTTGGCTACTCAAAACATCCATACTTTGTGCACGGGTAGTGCGTGGCAACATATCTATACTAAAAACAGTAAAATTTTTTTCTGATAAACTTTTTATGTTAGCTGCATTAAATAGCGGCTGGTAAAACCCAAATAAAATCTTTGCTTTACAGTTATCAATATCAGTATTTGACAAAGCATTTATTGATAAAATAATATCTGCTTGTTGCAATACCTCATTTCTACTAGCACACTTTGCAGCAGCTGTTTCATAGGCAGTATCAAATGCAAATGCATTTTCTCCAGCAGCATTTTCTATTACAACATTTACTCCGTGCTTTTTTAATACAGCAATATGCTCAGGTAAAAGGGAAACCCGAGTTTCTCCATTAGTTTCTTTTAAAACACCAATTGTCATAACTAAAATTAATGGATGAAGATAAGCAATAGGCACAAGATAAAAGATTTTAGACACAAGATTTTTGCCAACACTAATAAATCTCTAGTCTTTTGTGTAATATTTAAAATCTAACAATCTAAAATCTTACTGAAAAATGCTGCTTTACTTTAAAATCTTTTTTAAAAAATACTATACCTATCAAGAACAAATCAATAGATAGTGTTACAGCTTCATGTGCTTTTATTTCTTCCCATGCGGCTTCCATTTCTTTACTCCAATGTATGTCGTCAAAAACGAAAATTGTATCCTCGTTGCTTTTTTGTATAATTTGATTAAAATATTGCATGGTAGGTATTTTTCTGTGATTACCATCTAAAAATGCAAAGTCTATATTGTCTGTAATATTTAAATATGGAGATAATGTTTTTTCAAAATCTCCTTTAATAATATTGATGTTATTTATTTGTAACGCATTAAAATTTTGCACAGCATTTGCTGCAATACTTTGTGAGCCTTCCATTGTAGTTACAAAAG
The DNA here is from genome assembly GCA_025357775.1 of Ferruginibacter sp. Taxonomy (GTDB): domain Bacteria; phylum Bacteroidota; class Bacteroidia; order Chitinophagales; family Chitinophagaceae; genus Ferruginibacter. Next base: position 5,045 of record JANXOQ010000383.1, read on the forward strand.
GATTATTTTTTGCAGCAGCCATGTAAGCTGTAGTTATTCCTAACGAAGTGCCTAGCTCCAATATATTTTTTTTGCTGTAAAATTGTATCATTCTATACAACAACCGACTATATTTTTTTGGCTTTAAAGATGAGGCTGCTATATCTTTTACTATTCTTTTTTTTGTTTTTATAATGGTGGAGCCAGCACCAAAATCTTCAACTTCAATTTCTGTTTTATCATTTAATAAAACTTGCCGCTGCTTTTCTATTGTTGCATAAACTTCATACTTTTTTTTGTCGTTTAGTACAAATTTTATAAACTCAAATACGAACGGTGAATGCACACCGTGGCCTTTGCTGTTTTCAGCAGTTAAATAATATTGTAGGTATTTTTTTGCTAATTGAAAATGATTGTGCAAAGTTGAAAGTTGTAAATTAGTACATAAAGTGACCATGCCTGTGAACGGCTTTAAAAGATTGGAAATTTAAAAGTTTTAAACTAAAAAATATCTTTCAATTTTTTTTCCCAAATTTGAAAACTCATATCATACTTATGCTTTACATCGGCTTCAATATTTTTTTCAAAAACTTTTTGCCAAATAGCTTCGTCTATTTCGGGGAAAAAAGTATCGCCATCTATTTTTGTATGCACAAGTGTACGATAAATTTTATCGGCTATTGGCATACTTTGTTTGTAAATTTCTCCGCCGCCAGTTATAAAAATTTCTTTTGCATTGGTTTCTTTTGCTTGCTCAATTGCTTGTTCTAAACTTGTTGCTGTTATTGTACCTTCTACTTTCCAATCTTTATTGCTGGTAATAACTATATTTGTTCTGCCAGGCAGTGGCTTACCTATGGATTCAAAAGTTTTTCTACCCATAATAATAGGCATGCCCCAAGTTGTATTTTTAAAATACTTAAAATCCTCTGGTAAGTGCCAAAGCATAGAGTTTGCTTTGCCAATAGCATTGTTTAAGGAGGAGGCAACGATTAATGATAGTCCGCTAGATTCCCCTAAGGAGGACTTGGAAGTCTCTGAAATTATTGAGTCCATTATTTATTATGTATTTACTTTAAATTTTATTTGCTTGTAAAAACTTTTATTCATCAAACCTTCATTTTCAACTTTTAGCTACACCGCTACTGGTGCTTTTATAGCTTCGTGGCTTTGATAATTTACCAATTCGAAATCTTCGTATTTAAAACTAAAAATATCTTTTACGGCAGGGTTTATTTTCATTAGTGGTAATGAAAAAGTTGTTCTGCTTAGTTGTAAATTGGCTTGGTCAAAATGATTTTTATATAAATGTACATCACCAAAACTGTGCACAAAATCGCCTAGTTCCATATCGCATACTTGTGCTATCATCATAGTAAGTAATGCGTAGGATGCAATATTAAAAGGCACTCCCAAAAAAACATCAGCACTGCGTTGGTAAAGTTGACAACTTAACCTCAACCTTCCTCCTGCTCCCTCCGAAGGATGGAGTGGTGATGTATAAAACTGAAAAAGACAGTGACATGGCATTAATTTCATGTTTGGTAAATCTGCCACATTCCATGCACTAATAATTATTCTTCTGCTATCAGGGTTATTTTTTAGTTGCTGTATTACATCTCTTACTTGGTCTATTTCTACCCCATTTGCAGCTTCCCAACTACGCCACTGCTTGCCATACACTGGTCCAAGGTTTCCATTTTCATCTGCCCACTCATCCCAAATTTTTACATTGTGCTCTTTAAGATAACCGATGTTGGTATCCCCCTGCAAAAACCAAAGTAGCTCATGTATAATACTTTTTAAATGTACTTTTTTAGTGGTAACAAGCGGAAATCCTTCTGCAAGGTTGAACCGCATTTGATGCCCAAAAATACTGCGTGTGCCAGTGCCAGTTCGGTCGGCTTTATCGCAGCCATTATCTATTATATGTTTTACGAGAGAAAGGTATTGATGCATATGTGCAAAAGTAAATATTAGATTTTAGATATTATACACAAGATATTATACGCTGGATACTAAATGTGAGGCACAGCGTGTTAGGTTTAGTAAGTTTAACAATTCATATTTTATTAGAGTGCATGAAATATAATCCTTAATATTTTTATAGATTTTTTAGTTGAGTTAAAATATAAAAGTATTGAATCTATTGCATAATAAAAGCCAAATAGATAATTGATGATGAAATGTGCGACGCCACCGCAGCTGCCAAAAGCTGTTTCTTAGCTTACCCATAAATAAACATTTTGCCAAGGGCAAAAATTTTATTTATCCATTAAAAAGATAATGATACCCCTGCATAAAATCCATCTCTTTTCGCACCAATACGAGAATAACTAAATCTTCTGTAATACTCAATTGCAAAAAAATGAAAAATATTTTCGATACCTACTCCTGCTTCCATAAATGGTTTTCTATCGAGGGTTCTAAAATTTGCTCCACGATTATATTCCTTATTTTCTTGTGTTAAACTTCCTGAATATGCATTGAAAGTAAAACGCTCTCTCCATCCAAGTTTTTTTATAAATGGAACTTTATCGAAAAGTATACCGCCTAAATATAACCTTGTGTGCAAAGCCACAAATTGGTCAGATGCGAACTCGTATGGAAGCATTGTATTAAATAAATATTTGCTAGATACTAAAAACTCATTGCCTGATGGCACATCTAAAATTAAATAAGGTAAGGTGCCAAATACTTTTCCAGTTTCAATTTTGTAATATAATAAACTCTTTGGTGGTAGTCGTAGGTATTGCTCAAGCGATAAATTAATTTTTTGATATTGAAAGCGTGCATCTTTAAAATTAATTCCATAAGTAAATTTTCCGCTTAGGATTGGATTATAAGATTTCATTTTTATTTGGTCAAAATTAATGAGCTTGGAGTTTTCTGCACGTGCAAGCCTAAAGCCAAAAGAACCCTCTGCTACATGCAGCGTTCTATCAAAAATACTATCGGCTATTTCATAAGGTTTTCCTGTTTTTTTGTTTATTGGGCGGTACTTAAATTCGAAAGCTGGCGTTAAATCTTTATAAACAAATTGGGCTGCCAAACTTAAAGTTGGAGTTATATATTGTTCATGCCTTATTAAGGCAGTTTTTGCATAAGTTCTTGTAAACGCAATGTTTTTTCTTAACAATGTGTTTACGATATTATCTTTATCAAGCTCATCATCTTGGTCTATAAAAAGATCATAATCGCTACCATAGCTTACTGTTGTCTTCGTCCACCTTGCTGCATTCCACAAATATTTTACACCAAGTGACCCTTTAAATGCTTCATCCTTTGTGCCATAAGCAGCGTAGCCAAAAATATTTAATTTTTTATGGAAGCCAGGAAGCGTCCAAAATCCAAAACGAGTTCTATACCCTTCTAATGCATTTCTACTTATGATAGCAGCATAAGGTCCAAATCTTATTTTCTCTTTTACATCCCAATAACCAGATCCTAATATTGTAAATAATTTTACTTGATGTACAAACCGCTTATTTTTTTTAAGTGTATCTATCATCAAATAAATATTTTTTTCGAGGCTACTTAGTTTATCAGGCCTACTGGCTTCCCAGTATTTATCATCTTTGTCCCAATTTGTAGTTTGCTCCTTATTTATTGCATCTTTTACATTTGCTGATGGCAAAATTATATTCAACTTTACTTTATCTATTACAGTTGTATTTCTTATAATAAATTTTGCACTCGTAGCTTTCTCTTTTTGTGGAATACCAATTAAAGCTAGCCCACTTTCAAACTTTACATCGGATGAAAACTTGTTTGGCAAATAAACCATTTTGCCTGATGTACTGTCGAAAATATTTTTATACTCTTGTGTGTAACTTATATCATTTATAAAATTAATATTAGCAGATTTTGTAAGGTGTAGATTTACAAATTGTACTACATACGTTTTAGTATTTATATACAAACTGCCTGTAAATGTGCGCCCATATCCACGCAGTGGAGAAAAACGAACTAGCATAAATGTTTCTCCATTTTCTTCGGTGGTATCACCTTCAAAATATTTGTAATAGCTAAATGCATTGCTATTTAAAGGGCTCACATAAGTTTGATCAAATAAAGGAATCCAATCATCATAAATATTAAAATTAAAAAAATATTTATTGGTTCTATTTATTAAATCATCTGTTTCTAAACCAAGGCTTTTTCTTGCTATTAAATTTTCTCTTTCTATAAAAGGGCTTGTGGAGTGGTAATAATTAGCTAATCTTTCTGTAAAATAAACAGGTAGTTCTTTTTCGGAACTTGCATTGCTATCTAAGCTTGCATACGTTTTTAATAAAATACTTTTAAGCCCTTTTCCATTAGCAGTTGCAAAATCAAGATTGTTAATATCAAGCTCTGTTCTTGTATATCTTAAATAACTAAAACTGCTAAACCTATCTGGGTTATTAATAGCTTTTTTTTCTATTACTTTCTGCATAAAAGTTTTGCTAGACTTTTTTGCGCCACCAATAATAACAGCATCTAACCCACCAACCTTGGGCATCATTTTTATTACAATATTGGTAATTTTACCTTGCTCTAATGGTATATATATTTCATTATAACCTACGCAAGTTATAGCTAAGCTATCTTGCCAGTTAGCGGTTACTATTTTAAATGTTCCATCTACTCTTGTAATACCACTATACTTGCTTCCTTTTAAATTTACAGTTGCGTTAGCCAAAGGTTTACTTGTTATAGAATCAAAAACTTTACCTGAAATGGTATAATTATTTTGGCCGCAAACACTATAGCTAAAAGAAAAATTAGCTATACAAAACAAAATGCACAATATATTTTTATTCATTACTCTTTTTTTTATTACCTATTATATTTATTAAAAATTTATAAAGCATTATAATATATTGATAATGAATAATATAAATAATACTTTAAGCAAAAGTATCGAATTTTTAATGAAATTTAAAATAGTAAAATTACTAGCTCAAAATATTAAAATTATAAAGCCGAATCAAAATAATTATTGGTTTATATATTAATAGAAAAAATTTATTGTAAGTATGGTTTGTGCACGCTAAATAAAGTTATTGAACTACTAAAATTTTCTATAAAAACATTAATTACCGAAAAGCTAAAAAATAAATATTAGGTATTATATTTTCAAGGGCTTACTTTGCATTTCTGAGGGCGTTTCCTTGCTTGATCGACAGAAGAGAATTCCCTCTTTCTTTGGAC
>JANXOQ010000384.1 GCA_025357775.1 Ferruginibacter sp.
CTTACAAACATATTGAGCAGACAACTCAAAAAATATTAAATAGTTTACAATTATTTTTAAGTGAAAACAAAAATGTGTATGGAGTTGAAATGAAAAAAGCAATTTTAACAGATAGCACTTTAATAGCTATTAAATCTACTTCGTTAAATTATCCTACTATTTTAGAAATATATAAAAATATAGAGATTTTAAAAACGTATACTTACTCTAATGGAGCAATAAATACCGATTTCCCAATGCTAAATATTTATAAAGATGGAGAAAATGGTTATGCTTTTATGGTTGCATTGCCTATTAATAAAAGGTTAAACAATAGTGGTAATATTATTGGTAAACGTATGCTAGCTGGCGGCAATATTTTACAAAGTGGCGAAATAAAAGGAGGTTTTTATACAGTGGATAATTTTTTAAAAGAGTTGGAAAATTTTAAAGCTGATGTAAATGGCATATCACCTGCAATACCCTATCAATCATTAATTACGGATAGAAGCAAAGAATCTGACACAAATAAATGGATTACCAAACTGTATTATCCGGTTTTTTAAAATTTCAAATAATCAAACAAAGCCTGCAAAGCAATTTAAAGAACTGTATCAGAATTTTATCAGCATAACACTATCATTATTCTTTACCAATACAAACGCTTTTTCTCCTTTTACAGTTAAGGGTAAAATATGCCTTACCTCTCCTTTTATAATAATGTCGCTAATATTTTCTGTTGTAAAATTATTGCTTCCATGGTTTGATAAAATAGTTCCATAATCTGCATCATATTTACCTAGCCTTATATTGCTATGATAAAAATTACCGCCGAGCAAAATATTGGGCAAACTATCTTTTGTATAATTTACAACTACAGCTGTTTTATAACAGGAGAGTTGAGCTTGCCAAGGAAATGGTTGCAAACTAAAATTCCAATTTCCGTTATTTATTAAAAAGGAATTTGAAAAATAATTGGCTTGCAGTTTTTCAGCCTTATCCATTTTATTAGCTCCTACAATATCTTTTAATGGGCTATTCGTAAAATCTTTTGCATATAAAAATTTCTTTTTTAATGATGGCATTTGCTTTGTCAGTTCATCTTTATCTGCAAAAGGAATTTCTTTGTCCATTAAAAAATAAGTAAGAAATTGTTCTTTCTTTCCATTTTCGTCAAAATCATTGTAGTAAAGTTTTACAGGGTTTTCTTCATTTGCATGAAAGCGATTATTTTCTCCAAGGTTACCTGCTATCAAATCTTCTTTACCATCACCATTTATATCCAAAGGGAATACAAAATTCCACCATCCAAGTTTGTTAGTAATTATTTTTTTTTCAAAAGTTTTATTGTTGTTTTTAAATGCTACAATGCCTCCCCATTCTAAACTAAGTATTAAATCTTTTTTACCATCATTATCTAAGTCTG
>JANXOQ010000407.1 GCA_025357775.1 Ferruginibacter sp.
ATTAATTTTGTGCTACTCACTTTTTGTTGCAGGTCCTTTTTGTTTATTTGAATTATACAATTCTGAACCTACAGGAGCAGCCGTTCCATCAGTTACAATTTGGAACTTATAAATTTCGTTTTTCTTAAATGCTTCTTTAATACTCTTAAATTTTGGATACAATGCATTACCATCACCTTTTACCAATAATATTTTTTCTAACTCTTTTTGGTCAATTTGTTCTTTTGCAAAAACGTTCGTTACACTTCTTACCCAGTCTACCATTTCATTATTAGCACTGTCAGTTGGTATGCCTGGAGATTTTTCTGCATCCATTTCGTTGGCTAGTGCTAATGTGCCTTTTACCAGGTTTAATGGTGTTCCAATAAAAGTTTGTTTCCCCCATTTTTGTAATTCTGCAGGTGATAAGCCTAAAGCTTTTGTTGTATTAATATCTTCCAATACTTCTTTTTTCTTAGCATCTTCCCCAAGCATTATAAAGGTGCGACCATCTTTTGTAAGTGTAATAACAATTGCTTTATCAGATGCTACTTTTGTAGATACAGAAGAAGGTACTTGAACAGCCAAAACTTCTGGCGGCTTTTGCTTTGTTGCTAATATAAAAAAAGACAACAAAAGAAAAGCTACATCGCACATAGCCGTCATATCTACAGCGGTGCTTTTTCTAGGTATTTTTACTTTTGGCATTTAATTTAATTTTTAGGTTTACTTATTATTACCATTGCAAAATAACATTAGCAAATTATACTGTGATAACATATAAACTGGAATAGCAATATACTTCTCAGTTTTATCAAAATTTATTATTCAGCATTAGTTTACAAATACAAGATGCAACTTGTATATCTTTTCCATACAATTATTTGTACAAAGAAGCAAAAGATTGTGTTAAAGTAAAACCAGACTCATCTATACCGTAGGTAATACCATCAATTTTAGTGGTAAAAATGTTATAAAATATAATGGCAAGTGCAGATGTACCTATTCCCAAAGCAGTATTATACAAAGCTTCAGAAATACCTTGAGATAAAGCATTTGCCGCACCAGTACCTCCGCTTCCAGAGCCTAATGCAGAGAAAGATTTAATCATACCCACAACTGTGCCCAACAAACCAAGTAACGTTGCTACCGATGCTATAGTAGAAAGAAACACTAAGTTTTTTTCTAACATTGGTAATTCAAGCGAAGTAGCTTCTTCTACCTCTTTAGATATAGCCATTACTTTTTGATCAGTACTTAATTCGTTGTTGTTTATCATGTCTTTGTATCGGTGAAGCCCTGCCTTCATTACGTTACCAACACTTCCTTTTTGTTTATCGCACTCAGATAGTGCTGCATCTACATTTTTATTAGCTAAATGATATTGCACTTTACGAATGAAATCCGCATTACTAGCACTACCGCTTGCTTTTGCAATTGTTAAAAAACGCTCAATTACAAAAGTTAACACTGTAAGCATACACCCTATTAAAATTGGTACAATAATACCGCCTTGATACATTTTAAATATACCTTCTCCGCCTTCTCTATCTGGCCAAAATCCACCATTTTCTTTACCACCTGTAAAATGCGAACCGTCGCCTATTACAAAACGCCATAGCACATATCCTAAGATTACGCACAATAGTGGAGCTAACCACGAAATAGAGTTTCCAGATTTTTTTGCTTGTACCGATGTTGCCGGTTTTGTTGCAGTTGGTCTAACGTCTGCCATAAATTCAAATTTTAAGTAAGTGAGGTTTAAAAAAAGTGTTTGTTTATTGGTTGTAAATTTTTTAGAAAAAAGTTTAATTATTTTTTCGAAAGCACAAGTTAATAAAATAATCGAAAATTAGACTAAAGGTTAAAAATATTTTTTTTTGTTAGAATAACATATTTATTTTT
>JANXOQ010000426.1 GCA_025357775.1 Ferruginibacter sp.
GAACAAAGATTTTCTGCTGAGTATAGCCCGCCTAGGCAGTAGTAGCTCTTGCACAATACAAACTTTAAAAGTAGTACATACTTCCGTGCAAGACTACTACAGAAAGGCGGAAACTAATGTTCATAAATGATATGAAACCCATGCTCCTAAAAACAGACATAAGATGTAAGATTTTAGACATAAGAAAATCCCGATTATCATTACAATAATCGGGATTTTTTTAAAATATTAAAATTAGCTTACGCCAACTCTGCGTTCATACTTTTGCTTACACGCTTGCGTGCATCTTCGTCTAAAATAGTTTTGCGAAGGCGAATACTTTTTGGTGTTACTTCTATACACTCATCGCCTTGTATATACTCCATACATTCTTCTAAACTCATTTGAATTTTTGGAGCAGCCTTGCTTGCATCATCAGTACCACTTGCACGATGGTTTGTAAGCTTTTTAGCCTCTGTAGCATTTACTACAAGGTCGCCTGGCTTAATGTGCTCGGCAATAATTTGACCTACGTATACTTCTTCGCCTGGGTCTACAAAAAAGCGCCCACGGTCTTGTAATTTATCTACTGAATAACCTGTTGTACGCTCGGTAGTTTTGCTAAGTAATACCCCATTATTACGACCTGGTATTGGGCCTTTCCATGGTTTGTATTCTGTAAAACGATGCGCCATTACAGCCTCTCCGGCTGTACCTGTAAGCATTGTACTACGCAAGCCTATCAACCCACGAGATGGAATATCAAACTCTAAATGTTGCATGGTGCCTTTGGTTTCCATAATCAACATTTCGCCTTTGCGCTGTGTTACAAGGTCTATTACTTTACCACTATAATCAGCAGGTACATCTACTACCAAGTTCTCGTATGGCTCATTTTTGGCTCCATCTATTTGTTTTATTAATACTTGGGGCTGACCTACCGTAAGTTCAAAACCTTCTCTACGCATGGTTTCTATTAAGATACCTAGGTGAAGAATACCTCTACCAAACACCAAGAAACTATCTGCACCGTCAGTATCTTCTACACGCAATGCAAGGTTTTTTTCTGTTTCCTTCATCAATCTATCTCTCAAATGGCGACTTGTTACAAACTTACCTTCTTTACCAAAAAATGGTGAGTTATTAATGCTGAACAACATACTCATTGTAGGTTCATCCACACTAATTAATGGCAATGCTTCTGGGTTTTCTGCATCTGCAATGGTATCGCCAATGTTAAACTCTTCTAAGCCTACTACTGCACAAATATCGCCTGCTACTACCTCAGTTACTTTCTTTTTGCCCATACCTTCAAAAACGTACAGCTCTTTTATTTTCATTTTTTTGATGCTACCATCTGCTTGCATCAATGCTATTTGCTGACTTTCTTTTACTACACCTCTTGCTACTTTACCTACTGCTATACGACCAAGAAAAGATGAATAGTCCAAAGAGGTTATCTGCATTTGCAAATACCCCTCGTTTACTTTTGGTGCTGGTACATATTTAATAACACCATCCAATAAAGGGAATATATTATCAATTTGAGTTAATGAATCATTGAACCAACCGTTTTTGCCTGAACCATAAAATGTAGGGAAATCCAATTGCTCTTCTGTAGCATCTAGGTTAAAGAATAATTCGAAAACTGCATCGTGTACTTCATCTGGACGGCAATTTTCTTTGTCTACTTTATTAATAACTACAATTGGCTTTAAACCCAACGCTAGTGCTTTTTGCAATACAAAACGTGTTTGTGGCATTGGTCCTTCAAACGCATCTACCAATAAAACTACACCATCTGCCATTTTTAATACACGCTCTACTTCACCACCAAAGTCACTATGGCCTGGGGTATCTATCACATTTATTTTATGGTCTGCATATACTACCGCAGCATTTTTACTAAAAATAGTAATGCCACGCTCTCTTTCAAGGTCGTTGCTATCCATTATTAAATCTCCTGTATCTTGGTTGTCTCTAAATACTTTTGTGGAATGTAAAATTTTGTCGACCAAGGTAGTTTTTCCATGATCTACGTGGGCAATAATTGCGATGTTACGAATATTCATTTGTACTTTATTAGTGCTATAAATTACCTATAGCTTGTTTTTAAGGCTGCAAAAGTACGGCTTTATTGTGGGATAGCAAGGGAGAGAAGGAATTGTTGAATTGTTAAATTGTTAAATAGTTGTTTTTGAGTAATATATATGTGAGTATGCCGTTTGAAGAGTATATGAAATAGTTATTTTTGCTACAATCATTAACTGTTGCATTAAAAATAAAAGGGAGGAAAATTACAGCTCAGATATTTTTTCTTTTTAAAAACCTGATTGAGCTTCTTAAAAGCTAAAGTAAATCGGAATTTGTAGCCATAATGTGAAGGCATAAGGTAGGTAAAACTTATATTATGGTCAATACCTTTGCATATAATATTTGTTTTGAAATGTCGGGGATGCAAAAAGGTAATGCCAAGGTGCAGTTAAAAAATTTTAAATAAAAATTATCTGTGTACAACAAAAAAAATAACCTTAGCAAAAAAATAGGGGGAAAGCATTTTTTCAATTGCAAGAAATTTTAGATTTGCTTAACAAAGAAAAGATACAAGTTGTTGTTAGATGAACTGCCTTGGATGGCTGTGGCAAAATCTATATTTTTTCAATACCTAGCTCATTTTTGGAACGACTATTTGTCTAAATGAAAATATTTTTTACAAGCTATATGTGGCTCTGCAAGCTTATGGATGGCAATAATATAAATATGAATATACTAGGAAATGATGGTAAATCTTTAGTTTACTTTTCTGATATTTGAAAATAAATTATTTTTTGATTTGTACCTTTACTTGTATGAACGAAATATCTATCAACACACCTGCACTTCTTTTTCCTGCCATTAGTTTATTAATGCTAGCTTACACAAATCGATTTTTTGCAATAGCAACGAGAGTGAGAACTTTGCATGAAGAAAACAATAGAGGTAGCAACAAAGAAATTATTTTTTTGCAGATAAAAAACCTTCGCCGAAGACTAAATATGATACGCAATATGCAAGCGCTGGGTGTCGGCAGTTTTCTTTGTTGCATAATTAGTATGTATTTTATTTTTAGAGGCAATATGAATGTAGCTCATGTATTATTTGTACTAAGTATTCTTGCACTTATAGCTTCGCTATTAATTTCTCTTGCAGAAATATTTATAAGTACAAGGGCACTTGAGCTTGACCTTAGCGATATAGAAGGTTTGGATAAAAGTAGTATGTTGAATATTTTTAAAAGAGATTAACACAAACATTTAAAAAATATTAAAATAATTACAGAGTAAAAAACTTTTATGCTAGCAAGCTTTAAAGTATTACTGGTACACTGGGTGCAAAAAGAAACGGACTTACTTTATTTATGTTAATAGAATTATTAGCAAAAGCAGATGAAAGCATGTCTATTAAAAGTGATGTTGGAAAAGGGACTGGGTTTATTATTTTGTTGGGATAAATTATTGCCTAAAACAACGAATTTATTTCTGCATCTTTGTTGCCAAAATTGTGTTTCGCAAAATGATAACAGTCTCTTACAAAAAAATAAATCTTCCTTTTAAATATCCTTTTACAATTTCTAAAGGCACAAAAACACATCAACCATCTTTGATTGTTAGTCTCGAATATTTTGGATATTTAGGATATGGTGAAGCCCCAGCTATAACTTACTATGATATTACGGTAGAAAAAATGATTGAAGATTTAGAAGCAAAAAAACAATTTGTAGAAAAATTTTCATTAAGCGAACCAGAGCGTTATTGGCATTACTTACATCATTTATTTCCAAATAATCCATTTTTAGTTTGTGCATTGGATATGGCTGCGTGGGATTTGTATGGAAAAATGAAGCGCAAACCATTATATGAATTGTGGGGATTAAATATTGCAGATGCACCTATAACAGATTATACGATTGGCATAGATACCACCGAAATGATGGTTAAAAAAATGACTGAAAAACCTTGGCCCTTATACAAAATAAAAGTTGGTTTTGATGGAGATATTGAAATGCTACAAACCTTAAGAAAACATACTGATGTGCCTTTTTGTGTAGATGCAAATGCTGGATGGACATTGGAACAAGCCTTAGAAAAAATACCATTACTAAAAAATGAAGGAGTAATTTTTGTGGAACAACCTTTAGCAAAAGATGATTGGGCAGGTATGAAAATATTATTTCAAAAATCTACCTTGCCGTTGTATGCAGATGAAGCTTGTGTAAAAGAAGATGATGTAGAAAAATGTGCCAATCATTTTCATGGGATAAATATTAAACTTACAAAATGTAGTGGTATTACCCCTGCAAGAAGAATGATTACAAAAGCAAGAGAATTAAAATTAGAAGTAATGGTAGGCTGTATGAATGAAAGCACAGTAGGCTCAGCCGCTATTGCGCATTTAGCTCCATTGTTAGATTATGTAGATATGGATGGCCCACTTTTGTTATCTGAAGATATTTCCACGGGAGTTGTATATGATAATGGAAAAATTATTTATAACGAAAAAAATGGATTGGGAATTGAAGTATATGAATGGTTATTTAGTTGACTGATTTATTAGTTGATTGGTTTATTGGTTGAATTAAAAATTTGAAAAATGCAGAAATATTTATTTATAGATAGAGATGGAACATTAATAGAAAGCCCAGCATCTGGCGGGCAAATTGATAGTTTTGACAAATTACATTTTTACCCAAATGTAATAACTTGGCTTAGCAGAATAGCTAGCGAATTAGAATATATATTGGTAATGGTAACAAATCAAAATGGATTGGGCACACCCATGTTTACACAAGAAATGTTTTTGCCTACACAAAATTTTATGCTCAATGTTTTTAAAACCGAGGGTATAATTTTTAAAGAAATAATTATTGATAACTCCTTTCCAGAAGACAACTCACCCCTACGAAAGCCACGCACTGGTCGTATGCTAGCTTACATAAATAATGATGCGATAGATATGAAACACTCTTTTGTAATTGGTGATAGAATTACTGATATGCAGTTTGCCAAAAACCTTGGTTGCAAAGGCATATTTTTAAACTCCGAAAACCTGCGTGGGCAAAAAGAATTAACTGATACTATTGAAGAGCTAAAAACCAATTGGACAGCACTGGCTAGTACAAGTTGGAAAGATGTGTATGAGTTTTTGAAAGTGCAGTAAGGTTTCATGCAAAGATGTAAAGGGTAAATACAAAAAGGGCACAAAAATATTTTTTGCGCCCTTTGCTTATCATCAATACTTTACATGAAAGCTTACCAAATTTTCACCCTCAAACTTTCGTCCCTATACATTTTATCACCTTTTTTTATACCAAAGGCTTCGTAAAATTCTGGGATATTTACAAAAGGACCGTTTACCCTTTCTTTTGCAGGGGCATGTACATCAGTCATTATTCTGTTGGCTAATGTTTCTTTTCTTGTTGCGTACATCCATCCTAATGCATAGCCTAAAAAGTAGCGTTGCATTTGTGTAAACCCTGCAATATTTTTATTTTGTTTGTACGCATCTGTTTTTTTAAAGGCATCTATTCCTAGCAAAATACCTCCAAGGTCAGCAATATTTTCGCCTTGTGTAGCATCGCCATTTACATGCAAAGTATCCACGGGTACAAATTCGTTAAATTGGTTTATAATCATTTTTGCTCGGGCACTAAATTCTTCGCCATCTTTTGCACTCCACCAATCTGTAAGGTTACCTTTGGCATCGTACTGGCGACCTTGGTCATCAAAGCCATGTGTAATTTCGTGCCCTATTGTAGATGCAGCAGCGTAGCCATATACAAGTGCATCATCAAGCGCTGCATCTTTAAAACCGGGTACTGCAAAAATACCAGCAGGTAATACAATCTCATTATTACTTGGGTTGTAATATGCATTGTATGTTTGAGGTGTCATGCCCCATTCAGTTCTGTCTACTGGTTTACCAAGTTTGTTGGTTTCATAATTGTGCCACCAAGCCGCTGCGGTTTGTACATTTATTACCCATGACCCATCGTTTACTTCTAAGCTACTAAAGTCTTTCCACTTATCTGGATAGCCTACTTTTTTTGAAATACTTGCAAGCTTTTGATATGCTTTTACTTTTGTATCATCGCCCATCCACGTAAGTTTTGCAATTCTTTCTTTGTACGCATCTTTAATATTTTCGACAATACCATCGTATCTTTTTTTTGCACTTTCGTTAAAATATTCTTTTACAAAAAGCTGCCCAAGTGCCTCGCCAATGGCATCTTCTTCAGAGTCTAACACACGCTTCCAACGTACTTGTGGCTTGCTTGCACCAGATAATGTTTTACGATATTCAAAACGGTCATTAAATGTTTTGCTATCTAAATATGCAGCAGAGGCAAATACCAATTTTAATTTTAAATAATTTTTCCAAACTGATATGGGTGTGTTTTTTAATTCATTGCTCAATGCTGTATAAAATTCTGGTTGACCTACAATTACAGAATCTACTTTATTAGTACCTGCAAGTTTTGTATGCAATACCCAATTGATGGATGGTGCCATGGTACTGAGTTGAGCAATACTCATTTTATTATAATTCTTATATGGGTCACGCAAGTCTGCTAGTTTTCTGCATGCAGTAGCTAGTTTTGTTTCTAGTGCAAAAACATCGTCTACATCTTTTTGTGCATTAGCATTGCCCAGTCGTGCAAATGTTTTAAGCATATATTTTTGATACGCAGTTTTTACTTTTAATGTTCTTTCATCAGTATTAAAATAGTAATCTCTATTTGGCAACCCAAGGCCACCTTGCGAAAATTGTACTGCAATTACTTCACTATTTTTATCATCTTGCCCAGTATATGCACCAAACAAACAACCTATGCCTTTGTTTTGAAAACCAGTACCTACTGCAATAATATCGTCTGCACTTGTAATAGCATCAATCTTTTTCATATCGGTTGCAAGCGGTGTTAAACCTGCCTTTTCAATTGCCAAAGAATCCATACCACTTCTCCAATAACTACCAATTTTTTGAGTAGTGCTTCCCTTGGGTGCTTTGGTTTTTACAGCTCCCTCATTTATTTTTTTAAGTTTATCGTAAATATCATCTTGCACCAAGTTACCAATGCCCCAACCACTTTCTGCAGCAGGTATAGCTGTGCGTTTTATCCAACCACCATTGGCATAAAGAAAAAAGTCATCACCCGGTTTTACACTTGGGTCAATGTTTGAAAGGAGAATATCTTTTTTGGTGTTTTGTTGTGCTTCTGCATTAAAAATTATATTACAGAAAGAAATGCAAATAAGTAATTTTTTCATTTTTTAAAAGTTAAAATTTATATTTTGATTTATAAATATGTTCAATTTTTCAATCCCAAAATTGGAAAAGAAAGCCATAATCTTACTATCAAAAATAAATAGAAAAAATAAGAAAATGGGTTTGTAACAACTATTGCATATTTAGGTATACTTGGCTCATAAATTTCTATTTTACTAAAATATGGGTGTAGTATTAAATTATATTTTTACTGCTTAGGAAAAATATAATTTAATTTTTTAAACTCTATCTTTTGTAGCTACAAATGAGCTTAAAAATTTAAACCACTAAAGATCATATAAGGCATACTATTTATCAATTCCCAACTTCTTCCCATTCACAACAAACATTGTACGTATAATGTGGACGATATTTATTGGTAAAAAGCATTGTATAAATATTATAAAGATTGCAAAAAAAATGATAGATGACTTTACCGAAATATTTTACAAAAATAAATCATTAAACAACTCCCCACCTGGTACAACAGCATATTTTTCCAAATTTGTAATACCCGCTTCTGCTAATACTGCTTCGTCAATAAATGTATTACCAGTGCAACTATTAGATAGACGGCTAAGTATGGCAAAAGCAGCATCAGCAACTATTTCGGGGGTGCGACTCATATTTATAAGTGCTTCGCCACCAAGCAAATTTTGTACAGCAGCTGTAGCAATAGTAGTACGAGGCCACAATGCATTAGAGGCAATATTAAATTGCTTTAACTCTGCTGCAAGACCAAGTGCTATCATAGTCATATTGTATTTACTAAGTGTATATGCTATGTGGTTTTTAAACCATTTCATATCCATATTTAGTGGTGGCGATAGGGTAATTATATGTGCATTGGTAGATTTTTTTAAATGCGGGATACAAGCACGACTCATCATAAAAGTACCTCTTACATTTATGCTGTGCATCAAGTCAAAGCGCTTAGGTTCTGTTGCCTCTGTGTTGGTAAGCGATATTGCCGATGCATTATTTATAAGAGCGTCTATACCTCCAAAAGTTTCAATAGTTTTATCAATTACGTTTTGTATTTGTGCTTCATCTCTTATATCGCATTGCACTGCAAGGGCTTTGCCACCAGCCTCTTCTATTTCTTTTGCTGCGCTAAAAATAGTGCCTACAAGTTTGGGGTTTTCTTCTGTACTCTTGGCTGCTACAACTATATTAGCCCCTTCTTTTGCAAGTTTTAATGCTATTGCTTTTCCAATACCTCTGCTTGCACCTGTAATTACTATTGTTTTACTTTTAAAAGTCATATTTTCTATTATTAATAATTTCCAAACAGTTTGTTTATTTTTTTAACTACTATTTTGTCGGTTGTGTCTAATATCTTGTATCTAACCTCTATTTACAAAAAGCTTCTTTATATGCTTCTTCATCAAAACCAACCAATACTTTACCCTCATATTCTATTACGGGTCTTTTTATAAGATTAGAAGTTGTTTCCATTATTTTTATGGCATCTATTTCCTTTGTGCATTTTTTTTGTGCTACCAATGTAAGCCCTTTCCATGCTGTACTTTTTTTATTAAGTAAAATTTCAAGAGGCTGCTGTTGCAACCATTCTGAAATTTTTTTAGCAGATATAGGTTCATTTTTAAAATCGTGAAATTGAAATTTTATTCCATTTTCTGACAACCAAGAAAATGCTTTTTTTACCGATCCACAATTTGGGATACCATATATATTTACCATTTTGCAATTTCAGGTTTATTGTTCATAATTTTTTCTATTTTTTCCATTACATCAACTGTTAGCAAAGGCAATACATCTATTGCTTTTAAATTTTCTAGCAACTGTGCTTTTTTTGTAGCGCCTAAAATAGCAGTGCTTACATTAGGATTTTTTATACACCAAGCTATACTCAGCGCAGCAAGGCTTATGTTCATTTTTGTAGCAAGTTCAGCAAGTTTTTTTACTTTTTTTATTCTATCTTCTTGTAAAACTTTTTCTTTTAGCCACTCAAAACCTTCAAGGTTTAGCCTAGCATTTTCAGGTATACCATCGTTGTATTTACCAGTAAGCAAACCTGAGCAAAGTGGACTCCAAATTGTAGTACCAAGCCCTACGTTTTTATAAATTTCTGAAAAATCTGCCTCCACTTTTGTACGCTCAAAAAGATTGTATTGTGGTTGCTCCATTGTAGGAGCAATTAAATTATATTTTTCTGCACATCGGTGTGCTTCCATTATTTCTACACCTGTCCACTCACTTGTGCCCCAGTATAATATTTTGCCTTGCTGTATAAGCGTATTCATTGTTTGAACCGTTTCTAAAATTGGGGTAGTTTTATCTGCCCGATGGCAATAAAATAAATCTAAATAATCTACCTGCATTCTTAGCAAAGCCTCATGGCAAGCTTCAGTTAAATGTTTACGGCTATTGCCTGTTTGGTTAGGTCTATTTTCTTTTCCTCTCCAGCCAAAATAAGCTTTAGAAGAAAGTACAAACGAAGTTCTATCCCATTTCTTTTTCTTAAGTATGCGACCCATCATTTTTTCACTTTCGCCTAATGCGTATGCTTCTGCGTTATCAAAAAAATTAATACCATTATCATAAGCTATACCCATAAGCTCATCGGCTACTTTATCATTTATTTGCTTGCTAAAACTTATCCAGCTACCAAAAGATAGCACACTCAATTGTAATCCAGAACGGCCAAGATTTCGGTATTGCATAATGTTATAATTTCTTATTTTAAAAATTCTGATTCTTTATATCAATTAATCAAAGTTAACTTTTAAAATTAAATGTGATTAAATCATTAAACTATTTTTGTATTCAAAAAATAAAAGAAAAATTTAATTTGGATATGATGATGTGTTTCATGGTAAAACACAAAAATTATTAGATTTCGACCATGTATAAGCTAGGTCGTTTCTATTGACCGTTGTCTCTTATTAAAAATCTAAAAAAAGAAACAACTGCCCTTTCACTTAGGAAACCCGTTTTCGTTTGCATTAAAAGCTCCATTACCAAATACTACGTGATAATTTTTAAATGCTTGGTCTGCTTCCATACCTGTACCATTTAAAAACTGTCCTCCTTGCTGGCGTACATGTACTTTTTTATTTGTGTAAAACTCAACTCCAGTCTTACTTCTATCCCAATACAAATCTTCACAATAAATAGTATCTCCTTTAAGTATATTTATTATTTTTACGCTATCTCGTAGGTAAATAATATTTTTTGAATCTTGATACTTTCCGTACTTAGCAGTAAGCTTACTTTCTTTTTGTTCTTGCATGTTATAAAATTCTGCATATACCGTTTTTGGAAATTCGTAATATGAAGCAGTATCATCAACCCTTATCATAAGTGGAGCAGTTAGTATTGCTTTTGCTTTACCCCCTACTGTATAATTAATTTTTATATCAGTAGCTTCCTCTATACCTGTTTCTTTTTTTTTGTTTAAATTATTTACTTGTGTAAAATCATTTTCGCATGAACATAAAAAAAAGCAGCCTACAAAAAGGACTGCTTTTATAATTTTATTTTTTGATAAAAAACTCATTTAACAATATTAAAATTTTGTTAGAATAAATACAAAAGTTAATCGTACTTACGCTTTTGAAACCATGCTGCAGATACAGTTACACCAAAATTAAACCTAGTAACTCCTTCTCTAATACTCACATTATTTTTATTACCTCTTTCTCCTATTTCTAAACCAGCATTTAAAATTGCAAAATCGCCAAAACGCAATCTCTGAAAAGTAGTAAGTGGTAACCCTAGACCTAAAGTAAAGCCATAATCTGGTCTACTACTATTGCCTAGCTTTATATAATCTGAACCATAATAAAAACCTGCACGGTATTTTACAAAATTAAAATACTTATTTATTCCAGCTTTTGCTGGATAATATTGTGCTCCTACATGTAATTTAAAATTATCATCCACGGCATCGCTTGCGCCGTAATAACGATACTGATTCCAAGCAGTAAAATCAACATCGGCTCCCACTAACCAGTTGGCTTTTTCATCAGTATAAGTAAACCCAACATTAAATGAAGCAGGTAATTTAATAATACCAGCTTGATTACTTATTTTTCTTACTGAATCAATTTGCTGTGGGTTTCCACTACCATCATAACCAAAAGTTTCGTCAGTAATATTTTGAGTGGCAGTTAAATTTTGCTGCAAATTAGCAGAAGCACCTATTCGTAAAAATCCTTTATTTTTTAGGACAATATTATATTGTGTACCCAACGATAAATAAATACCACCAAACGTAACATCTTTTAATGAATTTGACTGCTGATAATATTGGCCGGTAGTATCATTTATAAAACCAAGTTTTGTACTAATATCTCTATTACCAAAACTATAGCCTGTATTTATACCAAAACTAAAATTTTTGTATTTAATACCTGTGCTAAAATTAGCTTGATTTATGCCTCCGCTACCTTCATACAAACTATTCACACTATCTACACCAACTATTCTTCTATTTGCAATTATTTTATAATTTACTCTTGTGGCAGGTCTTAAACCAAATGCCACACCCCAACTATATCCCTTTTTTGCAAGACTTTTAGGTGTTATAGGAAAACCCAAAAGCATATAAGATATTATAGCATTCTTAGAAATATATTTATCAGGGTTTGTGTTACTTTTTAGTACACGTCTATCTACTTCCACCCCAAAATCAAAACTTGTAGAACTCATATTTCCTAACGATGCAGGGTTAGATAAATTAAGTGTTTGAGAAAATGATAAATCTACAAAACCTGCTGTAATACCTCCCATGGCTCTACTTGTAATATTTTGTGTAGGTACAAGGTCGCCCATACCATATCGAGAATAAGGAGAATTTTCTTGTGCGTTTGCAAAAGAACAAGAAATAACAAATAGAGTAAATAAGATAGATTTTTTAGCTACCGATATTGTTGAGTTCAGAGAGTGCATATAGTCCTTTAAATAAAAAGTTATGGTCGGCAAATATCTGTGTTTTAATTTGAGTTGCAAAATACCTAGCATTTCCACCAGTTAATACCACGTTAAAATTATCGTATTTATTTTTATAACGCTGTATAATTCCTTCTATTTCAGCCGCCATGCCATTTAAAACACCACTTTGTAAGTTAGTTTTTGTATCATATCCAATTAGTGGAAAATTCCAATTTTCAGTCTCTAGCGGCAATAGTGCTGTATAATCATTCATACTTTTAAAACGCATATTCATACCAGGCGATATGCCGCCCCCTAAAAACTCGTGCCGCTGTGTTATGAAATTGTAAGTAATGCAGCTACCAAGCCCTATTATTAAATTGTTTTTTTGAGGGTAAAAATAAACGGCAGCAGCCATCAATGCTAATCTATCTGTACCTATAGTTTCTGGCTTGCCTACGGGTGTGGTAAAATTAATTTTGGTAGCAACAGATAATTTATGAAAAATTGTATTCTGAGCTAAAATTGTTTCAATAGCTTCATTATGCTTTATTACAGAAGAAAGTATCGTTTTCTTTGGCGAATATTTATCTAATAGTGATTGAATAGCTTCCACAGAATCATTTTGCAAATAGACAGTTTCACTTATTTTATCATCAAAAAAAATAGCAGCTTTTAGACGTGTATTTCCAAAATCAAAACAAATAGTAATCATGAGTAGTTTTTTTCAAAAGTAGTGTTATTTTTATTTCTAAATTATTGGTGTTTTTAA
>JANXOQ010000435.1 GCA_025357775.1 Ferruginibacter sp.
CAATTAATAATTTATTTTTTTTGCTATCTCGTATTTGTTTCTCTAAACCTGCTAAAAGTATCTCATCATATTCACATCCTAAGCCTTCGCAATTTGGCAAAAGATTTTCTCTTGTTTGATAGTCTAAAATATGAATTGGTGGTTCTCCCCAATTATTAGACCGCCACACAACTTCTACATTGTTTCTATATAAATAGTTTGGCAATATTTCATAAAGTTCGCCTGTATTTGCATGCTCTAAAATACACTTAACGCCAGCCGTAGTATAAGTGGCACAAGAAGTAGCATTAAAATGAAACACATTTTTTGTATTGGAAAGTAAGGGATTGGTGTTTTTGTTGTAGCCATACAAAGAAAAGTTTTGGCTCCTTGCAGATTCGCCAATTACCAATACCATCACAGATTTTTTATTGTTTAGTATAGTTGCATTAGGTAAAAGTATTTCTGTTTTATTCGCTTCATGCTTATGTTTATAAAACAAACCAATATTAACTGTGTAGGACCATGGCATGGCTAAACCACCAAGTTGTTTAGAGTTTTTATCAATCCAAAGCCAATTGCTTGCATTACCAAAAACCACAAGAGCTATAATTACTAACGTTACTAAAACTGTAAGTAAATACTTTTTTAATGTTCCGTTTTCAATTTTGGCTTTTGCGATATAAAGACTTGGTAAAATAGCTAAGAAAAAAATATAAAGCAAAAGCTTTAAAGAAAAAAAACTGCTTGACTCTTGGTAGCTTGTATTAAGCACATTACCAATCATACTCTCATCAATAATTACACCATATGTATTAACAAAATAAAGAGCAATTGCATTAATTATAAAAAAAACAACCAACAGAAACTTTCCTATTTTACGTAAAAAAAATAATATAATAAAGAAAATAAACGCATTAAATACAAGCATTATCACAATTAAACTAACAATTAAAATAACGCCATTGGTTGTTTTATAATTTACATTGTTAAAAACATAATTAAAAAATGGGTAATGAAAAAATAGAAAGTTAATAGTGCTTATGAGTAGAACAAAAGAGCTAAGTTTTATAATACTTTGTAGCCATTTTTTTAAAAAGCGCATATAAGGAAGTTGTTAAGCTTAGCATACAAAGATAATAAACAAATAAGTTTTCATTTAGTATTTTAAAAACAAGTATTACAATAGAAATGCAAAAAAGAACTATAAAATAAGGATAGTATTTTTTATTGCTTATCCATTGCCATGCATTAAGTTTTTTATTTATTAAAATTCCAAGAATTGCAGATATGTAACCAATGATACTACCGAAAACAATATCTAAAGGAAAATGTGCACCTACAGCCACTCTTGAAAATGCTAAGCCTAAACCTAGTGCAACCAAAAAAGTGCACCAAACTATTTTGTTTGTTATTTTCTTAGGCATAAAACCTAAAACTATACAACAAATTGTAGTAAAAATTGTTATGGAATGACCAGAAGGTAAACTGCTTTTCCCAACTAGTTCTTCTCCAATTATTACAAAAGAATGTTGGCTTAAAGCTGCTGCAGGCCTTGGTATTGAAAATAAATTTTTTAAGGATACTGAAAATATTGCAGAAACTATAATAGCTGTTAGTAACGTTTCCCAAAGTTTAGGTGTACGCAAAAAGAATATAGTAAGCAATGATAATAATACAAATGTATTGCCCACTTCAGTAAAATTTTGTTGCATTAAAGGAAACTGAGAAAGCTTAGCATTTATAGCATAGAACCAAGTTTTTTGAATTTGGATGTAGCCATTTTTATTTAACGCATTTTGCGAAAACAAAAAGAAAACAATTATTGCAATAAGTGTAAATGGAAGCAGAAAAAAGGAAGGTCGTATTTCTTTATAATTCTGTATTACCCTATTATTCATTATTTATAGTACTTACTATTTGTACAGTTTTAAAACTATTATCAAACTAGAATTAGAATTTTAATTAAAAAATATTAAAAAACATTTGCTCATTGGCAATTCTTAGTTGCCAACTGCTTTTTCTTCCATCCACTTATTTCTGCCCCAATTTGGTATTACGTGCTTTTCGCTATGGTAGCTAGAGCGTACCAAAGGTCCACTTTCTACATAATCTAAACCAAGCTGGTAGCCTATTTCACGGTATTCTGCAAACTCATCTGGGTGTATAAAACGCTCTACTGGCAAATGCTTTTTAGTAGGTTGTAGGTATTGCCCAATCGTTACTACATCTACTCCGTTGTTGTATAAATGTGTAAGGGTTTGTACCACTTCTTCTTTGGTTTCACCCAAGCCTAGCATTATACCGCTTTTTGTACGCATACCACCAGCTTTCAATATTTTTAAAGTTTCCATACTTTGCCAATACTTTGCTTGAATACGTACTTGTTTGGTAAGTCGCTCTGTAGTTTCAATATTGTGGCTTACTACATTTGGATGCGCATCTATCACTCTTTGAATATTATGCTTTTCTGCCTTAAAATCTGGTATTAATGTTTCTAAGGTTGTATTTGGATTAAGTGCATAAACTGCCTTTATTGTATTTTCCCAAATAATACTACCTCCATCTTTTAACTCGTCTCTATCTACAGAAGTTATTACAGCATGCTTTACTTTCATTAGATGGATAGCCTCTGCTACTCTTTGTGGTTCATCCCAATCCACAGCATCTGGCCTACCAGTGGCTACAGCACAAAAGCCACAACTACGAGTGCATATATTTCCCAATATCATAAAAGTAGCAGTACCTGCACCCCAGCATTCACCCATGTTTGGGCAGTTGCCGCTTTCACAAATTGTGTGCAATTTATGAGTATCTACCAAGCCTCTTACGTGCTTGTACTCTTCTCCAATTGGTAATTTTACCCTAAGCCAGTCTGGTTTTTTTACTCTTTGTTCATTTTTTTCTATTGTAAATTCCATTTATTATAACTATTTATTATGTTGTACTATTTTCTTCTTCCAAATAAAATTGCTATGTAAGCCGAAAAGAAAAAATTATTATCCTTACTATAAATCATTTGTTGTACTGGCTTGCCATAGTACTCAGCTGTAATGCCTAGTTCAAGTGCACTTATTATTTCATTGTATTTTCCATAATCAAGCCGGAGTGCCGCTTTTGCATAAGCTCCAAAGTTTACTTTCATTTTATTAAAACCTACCCCAAATGCAGGTCCACCAATGGCCACATCACTTAAAAATTTTAAAGAATCTGTTTTGTTAGGTTCTAAACCTTTGTATATAATATTTCCTCTATTAGCAATAGCAGTATCGAGGTAGCCGAGTAAATATGGTCTTAGCAAGCCTAGTGTTAGCCCACCACCAAAATTTGCAGATACACTCACTCCATTTTTATTACCTTTATTACCCAATAAAAATTGTTGTTGTACACCAAGTTTTACGGGGTAAAAAAAGTTAATTTTTCCATAAAAGTATGCTCCACCTCCTTGTGCTCCTACTTCCTTTGTTTCTTTTGAGTGTTTTCTTTCTGATATTTCTAGCTGAAATAACATTGCTTTATTTACAGACTGAGCTATTCCTTTTTCAATAAAACCACCATAACCATCACTATTTAATTTTATAGCAGCCAAAAAATGTTTTTTATTTACAATAACGCCTTCCTCTTCTAATTTTAGCATTGTTTCAACTTTCTCCTTTCGTTTTTCTCTTTTTTCTTGCCGTTTAGATTTTGTTTTTTCTTGTGCAAAACAGCTTACAGAAAAAGCAAAAATAGCTACTAAAAAAAATATTTTTTTCATATAAATATGTTTACAATGTAAATTTATGCAAAAATAAATGGTATAACATTAGCAGCAACTAATTAAATTGCTAAACAATTAAAAATAACAAAATGACTACATCAATAATTTATAGAGGGAGCCTTAGGTGCGAAGCCTTACACCTTCAAAGTGGCACAATTATAGAAACTGATGCACCAACAGATAATAAAGGAAAAGGTGAACGTTTTAGCCCAACCGACCTTATTTGTGTAGCACTTGCTACTTGCATTGTAACTACAATGGGAATGAAAGCAATTGATATGGATATAGATTTAACTAACACAAAAATGGAGGTAACCAAATATATGGCTACAGACCCAGTAAGAAGAATTGGTAAAATTGAAATAAAATTAATATTACCAACTACCTTAAAACTTGATGAAAAGCAAATGACGATAATGCAGAGAGTAGCAGAGACATGCCCAGTTAAAAAAAGTTTGCATGAAGACGTGGTGGTAGTGGTGGAATGGGGTTAAGAGATAAAATAAAATTAGAGATTAAAGTATATTGATTGGTAGATTTTTATTAGGTTATTGGTTGATTGCGTATACATTAAAATGAGGAGGAATTTTGACTCCGTCTTTAATAAATTGGAAAGTCTTAATGCCTTCTCGGCATTTTTTTCAGTGAAGCAAAATTAAAACTGTAAAACTGTTTCAAAAACTTTATTGCCATGCAAATACTGTACTATTATCTTTGCCACCAATGCTAATGCTTCAAAAAATATCAATAACTCATTTTAAAAATTACGATTTTAAAAGTTTTAATTTTACCAAAAATGTAATTGGTATTTGTGGTTTAAATGGAATTGGCAAAACAAATTTATTGGATGCTATTTATTACTGTTGTTTTACAAAAAGTTATTTTACAAACACAGATTCATTAAATGTAAATTTTGAAAAAGAAGGTTTTAGGCTAGAAGCTTATTTTAAAAATAATGAGGAAGAGCAAAAGATAATTTGTATAAACAGAGGTACAGGCAAAAAAGAATTTTCAGTAAATGATATACAGTATGAAAAACTTTCGCAGCATATAGGCAAGTTTCCTGCGGTAATAATAGCGCCTGATGATGTGGAAATAATAACAGGAGGCAGTGAAGACAGACGTAGATATTTAGATACAATTATTTGCCAGCTTGATGATGAATATTTGCATCAATTAATTATGTACAATAAAATAATGCAGCAGCGCAATAGTTTGCTAAAACGTTTTGCAGAGCATGGAAATGTAGATAAAACTTTGCTAGATGTAATAAACCAACAGCTTATAAACCCTGGTAAAATTATTTTTGAAAAAAGAGATAGCTATACAAAAAAATTAATTCCACTAATAGAAAATTTTTATTACAAAATTGCAGATAATAATGAGGCTATTGCATTTAATTATGTAAGCCATTTACAAACAGAAATTTTTGAAAACTTGCTTACACAAACTTATCAGCGTGACTGTATATTACAACGTACAAGCACAGGTATACATAAGGATGATGTACATTTTTTATTAAATAGTCAACCTTTTAAAACAATAGCTAGCCAAGGGCAAAGAAAAAGTTTATTATTTGCATTAAAGCTAGCGCAATATCAATTATTAAAAAATTGTAAATCTTATAACCCTATCTTACTGCTTGATGATGTATTTGAGAAATTAGATGAAAAACGTATGTACAGATTATTGCATTGGATTTGCAAAGAAAATGAAGGACAAGTTTTTATTACAGATACCCATAAACAAAGATTAATTAATATTTTTGAAGAACTTGAAGTAGATGTAGAGATAGTACAATTATAGATGGGAATTTTTATTTAATATGTACGATTGTAAATTGATGAGTTGGTTTATAATGCTGATTCTCTATTAAACAAATTAACCATTAAAAAATTCAACAGATTAACAACTATTACATTTTATAATTTAGTAAACTATGGCAGAATTATCAATGGCGGAAGCCATGCAATTATTTCTTAAAAAGAGCAAACTAAAAAGTGGTATTCAAGCTGTGCAAATTGAAGAAGTATGGGAAAAGATTATGGGAAAAACGGTGGCTAAATACACAGACAAAATACAAATATTTGGAGGCAAACTTTTTGTAACTACTAGCATAGCTCCATTAAAAAACGAACTTACCTACCAAAAAGAAAAAATTATTGAAATGGTGAATAAAGAACTAGGAGAAGTTGTAATTAAAGAAGTGATTATAAAATAAATAATATATTGTTTGCAAAAATTACCAACACTTTTATTCTCTTAATTTTTTTATTAAACCCATATTCAGGTTAGTATTAATAAATTTTTCTTATATAAAAAATTACCAAGTTTATACAAGTATGATGTAACTAACTATTGAGTAAAACTAAAAAAATTCATTAGGGTTTTTTAAAATCTCTACACATAATCAATTATATTTTTTTTATCTTCTTAAATAAAACACCCTTCTTTTTTCTATAAATTTAAGGTCTACTTTTTTTAACGTTGAGTTCTTTTTTTACATTTTTAAATAAATCTTCTTTTGCTTCAATTTCTTCAAATTCAACTTTTACCTGATTACTATTATTATTTTTAATGCTTCTTTCAAAAAAAAATTACAAATTTTATAAGCCATATTTTTTTGTATAAATTTTCATAATTTAATTATTTATTTTATGCTAATCGTGTATTAAAAGTGAAAATTATTTAAAAATAAGATTTTTAAAATTGTATACTTTCTTAAAAAATCAATTAATTTTTTGTTAATAATATTTTAACGTATTTTGGGAGTCTAAATAATAATATATAATTATGATTTCATCAAATACAAAAAACATTGATACAAGTAAGGAATTAATTGCTACTAATTATGGTGCATTAGGAACATTGATTACTGTATTTTTCTTTTGGGGTTTTATTGCTGCTGGCAACAGTGTTTTTATTCCTTTTTGTAAAAACTATTTTCACTTAGACCAATTTCAAAGTCAATTGGTAGATTTTGCATTTTACTTAGCATATTATATAGGAGCATTGCTACTTTTTATGTATGGAACTTTGGCAGGTAAAGATTTAATTGGTAGTTGGGGTTTTAAAAAAAGTATAGTATATGGTTTACTTTTTTCAGCTATAGGTGCAGCAGTAATGATATTGGCTGTTTATGGTAAAACTTTTCCGGGTATGCTTATGGGATTATTTATAGTGGCACTGGGTTTTTCTTTACAACAAACAGCTGCTCAACCTTTTTCTATAAGCCTTGGCGACCCATCTACAGGAAATACAAGAGTAAACCTTGGTGGAGCAATAAATTCGTTAGGAACTACAATAGGTCCCTTGGTAGTAGCTATTGCTCTTTTCGGTTCGGCAGCAAGTGTATGTGATGATGAAATAAATAAACTTCCTTTAATAAAGGTTATATTATTGTATACCTGCGTTGGAATACTTTTTATAGGTGCCGCCGCATTATTTTCATTTTCAAAAAAAGTACCCGATGGTACATCTGAGGATAAGCCAGAAAAAGCAAACAAAGCATTGCGTAGTTTATTAATATTAACTGGGCTTTTAATTATGGCATTTGTTCCTGTATTTTCTAGTTATAGTGGTGATAATATTGTTAAAGTAGAATCAATTAAAAAAACTTACGAATCACAAAGCAAAGAAATAGCTGCATTAGAATGTTCATTAACTGGTAAAACAAAAGCTGAAAAAGATGCAGTATACCTTCAAGTAGAAACCATAAAAAGTACTTATAAAAGTCAATCTGAAGAAATAGGTGCAATAATGAAACCAGTTGAAAAAAACAGATTGATGTGGTTATTATTAGCATTAGCACTTGTAGCTATTGGATTGCCAATTTTAAATTCTATTGCTAATAAACAAAAAGAAGGATGGGGTGCAATGCAATATCCTCAGTTAGTACTAGGAATGTTAGCCATTTTTGTATACGTGGGTGTAGAAGTAGCAATAGGAAGTAATCTTGGGGAACTTTTAAAACAAAAAGATTTTGGTGGATACCGCTCTTCGGAAATTGCTCCATTTATTGCTATGTATTGGGGAAGTTTAATGATAGGAAGGTGGACTGGCTCTGTAGCAGCATTTGACTTTACAACTAGTACAAAAAATATTTTAAAAGTAATCGCTCCTTTTGTAGCATTTGGTTTAGTAATAGGATTTACAGCACTTGCAAAGCATGATGTAACGCCTTTGTACTGGTATATATTATGCGTAGCAAT
>JANXOQ010000491.1 GCA_025357775.1 Ferruginibacter sp.
TTTAATGTAAGAATCATATTTATATTTAATAGCATTTATAAATTGTTTTAATGTAATTAATTAAAATAAAATTTAATTATTCTTTGGGTACACCATTGTAATGGTTAATGATTTTTCTAATAAATTATACACTTTTTTTTAAAAAATTATAAACACAAAGCAGCATTTTTAAATTTAAAGTTAATATTATGTTATTATTTTATTAATTTCATCGTTCTTAACTCAACAAATTATAATTATGACAAAACGATTTAGAAAACTAACAGCATTGTTAGTAGCGGTAATTATTACTGGCTTACTACCACTGCTGGTGCATGCACAAACCCAAGTAAAGGGCACAGTAACAGATGTAAGTGGTAAGCCGCTAGAAGGAGCCTCCATAAAAGTTAGAGGCGAAAAAGGCGGAACAACTACAAAAGCCGATGGAAGTTTTGAAATTTCATTAAAAGAAGGAAAATCTTTAGAGGTTTCAGATGTGGGGTACAATTCGCAAACTTTGAAGTATGCGGGCGGGGTTGTGGTGGTGAAATTATCTCAAGATAATAAATCACTAAGTGAAATTGTTGTTACAGGAACTGGTGTAGCTACTAGTAGAAAAAAATTGGGTATTTCAGTAGAAAGTATTTCTTCTGACAAATTACCACAAACACCTTCAGCTTCTATTGATCAGGCATTAGTTGGTAAAATACCTGGGGCACAAATTTCTTCAATAAGTGGAAATCCAGGTGAACCAGTAAATATTCTTTTAAGAGGAATAAATACTATTAATGGCGGTACTCAACCATTGATATTTTTAGATGGAGTTGAAATGGGTGCGACTAACTTAAATTCCTTAGACTTGGCAAATATTGATAAGGTAGAAGTTGTACAAGGTGCTGCTTCAGCAAGTATCTATGGTGCACAAGGTGCTAATGGTGTAATACAATTATTTAGTAAAAGAGGTAAAAAAGGGAATGCTCAAATAAATTTTTCTTCGAGTTATTCTAGTAATGAATTTGTAAATATTGGGAATGTTCAAAAATCAAAATTACATCCTTATAAAACAGATGCAAGTGGAAATATATTAAATGCTGGTACTAATCTACCTGTAGTTTTTGATGCAGATGGTCAATTACCAAAAATATCATATCGTTTTGGAAATCCAGCTGCATCTAGGTTAGCAATATTAGATCCTCGAAATATAAATGACCAAGCATATAATGCAAATTTAAAATACAATGATCACTTTGCACAAGTTTTTCAAACTGGTTATACTTTAAATAATAGTTTAACTATATCTGGTGGTGCTGAAAAATCTGATTTTAGTTTTTCTGCTTCCAACAGTACAACACTTACTCCTATATTACAAAGTGGAAAATTAAACAGAAATAACTTATCTCTTGGAATTGGTACAGAAATTGTAAAAGGCTTAAAACTTAGGTCAAATACTCAAATCATATATTCAAAAAATGACATAGCACCTTATCTAGGAGGACCTGGTGGTATTGGTTTCGGGTTGCCAAATAATGCTGCTTTATCAAATATTGGGGTTGGTACTGGACTTTATGGGCTTTTAAATACGTCTCCATTTTTTGATTTGACTTATAAACAGCCTGATGGCAATTATTCTAATTATCAAAGAGCAAATTTTTTAAGTGTAAATACTTCAAACCCATTTTATTATCAACAATATGGTCAAGGACTTGATAATAAGATAGAAGTTGTTCAAAATCTAAATTTGAATTACAAAATAAATAGATTTGTTGAATTAGATGCTAAGTATGGCATTAATTATAAAAACGAAAATGCAAAGTGGACATTTGCAAACCAAACTGATAATTTAAGTACTTCTAATAATGATACTTATATTAGTGCTTATGCACCTGATGCAAAGGGGGAAATTGTTAATTTTCAATACACAACTACTTATCAAAATATTTTACTTTCTACTACATTTAAAACAGATTTTGAGAAAGATTTTCATATAAAAGTACCTATAAAAACAAGTACATTAATTTCGTATGATTATAGAAAAAGAATTTATAAAGAATACGATACTTATGGTCTAGGATTATCATCTACACCTCCTATTAATCTTTCAACAACTTCTACACAAGCTGTTGCTTATGATTACATTGAACCCTTTACGACCTACGGTTTTTTATTAGACCATAAATTCGAAATTGGAGAATGGGGTGGACTTACTGTAGGAGTAAGAAAAGATTATTCTTCAAATTTTGGTGAAGGTCTCTCATTTACATTTCCACATATAAATGCATATATTTTGCCTTCATCTTTCAACTTTTGGGAAAAAATAAAAAGTACAGTTCCATATTTTAAGATTAGGAGTAGTTATGGTGAAGCTGGTATACAACCAAGTTTTGGAGATAGATTTCCTGGTATTAATGTTGGAAATGTTGGTAGCCAATCAAGTTATAGTTTACAATCTGCGGTAAGAAACCCATTAATAAAAGTTGAAACTACAAAAGAATTTGAATATGGTTTTGATTTTACTGTAAATACTAGAAAAGGTAAAAAGTGGTTAAGTAATATTACTGGTTCATTTACTAAGTGGGATAGAAAAAGTGTTGATGTAATTTATAACGTAAGTTTACCGTTATCATCGGGTGCAACAAGTATTCTTACAAATGCTATTGATTTATCTTCAAAAGGCACACAATTTCAATTAAACCTTGCTGTATTAAATTCTAAGAAATTTAATTGGGATTTTACATTTAATATAGGCAATTCAGAATCTAAGATTGATAAAATTAAAGGTGAAATTGCACAAACTACAGCTGCTGCAGGTTCAGTAAGTTTAAAATTAGTTGAGGGACAAACTATAGGTCAAATATTTGGCTATAAAGCACTTACTAATGTAAATCAACTTAGAGAAAATAAAACTCCTTTTATACCAATTGCTAACCAAGGAGATTTTGAAATTGTAGAAGGTAGAGTTGTAAATAAAAACACTAAGGCAATATATTTTTCTGACGAAGCAGGATTTATAGGTGATCCAAACCCTAAATTTAGTGCTTCATTCATAAATTCAATAGGTTATAAAGATATTGTAACATTAGGTTTTCAATTTGACTGGATTTATGGTAGTCATTTGTACAACCAAACAAAAGAATGGATGTATAGGGATGGAATTAGTGGAGATTTTGATAAACCAGTTACAATAAATGGAGTAACTGCCGCATACACTGCATATCATGGAAGTGCTTACTATGCTTTAGGTAACACTCCATCAGGTACTGGTAACAATGCCACAAAAGATTATTTTTATGAGGATGCTTCATTTTTAAGACTAAGAAATATTTCTCTTGCAGTTGATATTGCTAAACTAGCAAATTTAAAAGTTTTTAAAAAGCTTCAATTAGTGCTTACTGGTCGTAATATTTTAACTGTTACAAAATATAGTGGATTTGATCCTGAAATAAATTCTGGTCCTGCAAATTCAACATTTGAGAGAGGTATAGACCATAGTTCATTACCTAATATTAAATCATACCAAATTGGTTTGAACGTAGGTTTCTAAATTCTTAATTTTATAAATTTTAATATGAAAAAAATAATTAAAAAAGTTGTATTGTTTTTACTAACTACAGTTTTGCTTATTACATCTTGCAAAAAAGATTTGAATGTAGGAAATCCTAATCAGCCTACAATAAAAGATAATGTTACTTCAGAAGTGGGGCTTATATCCCTAACTCTAGGTGGTGTTTACAATAATGGTTTAGGTAATGGAAATTTAAATTGGCTAGGCAATAGTTTCTTTTCACTACCTTATGGTTACAGTGAACTTTTAGGAGATATGGTTTCTGCAGAAGCTTCAAACCAAATAGTGAATATAATAAATGTACCAGACTATTTTATTTTAGATAATTTAACTAGAATTACAACTCCATCACCAACTAGAACTGTACTTAGAACCAATAATAATAGGGCTTCTTCTGCTTCTGGTGTTAATCCATTTTATTATCACTGGGTAAGTATGTATGCTTTAAATAATGCTTGTAACACAGTCTTAGAAAATATAGAAAAAGTAACTTATTCTGGTGATGCTGATTCGAAAAAGAAAACAATAAAAGCATTTTGTTATTGGTGGAAAGGTTATGCTTATGGTCAGATTGGATCTATGTATTATGCAGGTTTGATTAACGATTTGCCAAATCAAGTTAACCCAAATTATGTAGGTAAAGATGCTATAATTGCTCAGTCAAATTCTTGTTACAGCCAATCAGCTAGTTTATTAACTTCAATCTCATCTGCTGCTACTTATACGACTGTTATGACACAATTAATTCCAATTTTTTGTCAAGTTGGTAATGGTGGAGTGCTAACAATAGATGAGTTTAAAAGAAATATTAATACAATGCTTGCTCGTAATATTTTAGTAAATAAACTTAATCCTTTTGTAAACGGAAGTTTAGCATCTACAATAAGTGGTGCTTCAATTTCTTTAATGACAGCAGCCGATTGGACAAGTGTAAAGACACTTACGACTAATGGAATAGGAATGGGCGATAAAGTGTTTTCAGCTCATTCGACTGCTGCTAATGGTTTTACAAGTGCACAAAATGGAAACGTTGCAGCCAATACTACAGGCCCAAATGCTGGCACCACTTTTAAAGTAAGTGAAAGGTTTTTACAAAACTTTAGAGTAGGAGATTTGAGAAAATTAAATAATTTCAATACTTCAAATCTTTTTAGTAGTGCAGGTTCATTTGGAACAAGATACTCTCAGATTGATGGCGGTAATGGCGCTGTGGGTGTGTATGTATATGGAAGTAAAGCTGTAGGTGCGCTTGAAGTATATATGGCAGGTAGTTATGAAGAAAATGCATTAATGTTAGCAGAGGCAAATTTAATGTCAGGTGCAGTACCAGCTTGTGTTACATTAATAAATAGCGTTAGAACTTATCAAGGTTCTGGATTAGTTCCTTTAGCAACAACACTTACTCAACTACAAGCTATGAAAGAACTTGTAAGTGAAAGAAGGGTTTCACTTGTTTATCGTGGGTTGTCATATTTTGACTCAAGAAGATGGGGTTGGATTTATGATATTTCAAAAGGTGGAGGTTCTTATGGAAATACAATTATTAGCGGTGCATTAAATACAGTTAATACAAATGCAACTATTAATTATAATTTTCTTGATTATTGGGACGTGCCAGCTGATGAATCAGAGTTAAATCCTCCAGCAGCGGGAAGTGCTCCAATTAAAAATCCGAATTAATTACTAATTTTATTATCGAAATAAAAAATCCCAGTTGCTTAGATGTAACTGGGATTTTTACTAATTGTAAATCATCACTTAAACTCCCCATACTGTTCAAATAAATCTTTTACTTTACCAATTTTTTTATTTCGTCAAGTTCAATCGTTATCATTTCAGTAAATTTTCAGTAACAAATTCCTCAAACTTTTCAAGTGCTTCAGGCATGTTTTTTCTTCCAAATCCAACCCTAAAATATCCTTTATAATCATATACATCTCCTGGTAAAAGCAATACACTTTTTGCCGCTACCACTTTATTAACAAAGTCCAAGTCGTCTGTATCAAAATTCATTCGTACAAAACTAATCGGTCCTGCATTGGGTTGATGCCATGAGAATAAATCAGCATACTTGTCAAAAAAAGTTGTTAAAAGTGGCAAATTTGAATGTAC
>JANXOQ010000505.1 GCA_025357775.1 Ferruginibacter sp.
TTTAATGCATTATCTCGGACAACAATATATTTTAATTTAATAATACAAAATGAGTTAAATAAAAAATGCTACCACTTATAAAGCGATAGCATTTTTTTCATAGGAATTTATTTAATATTATTGTGTTCCAAATACAGCATCAATGCTATGTATAACTCCATTATCTGAAGCAATATCTGCTAATGAAACATAAGCAATATTACCAGCTGCATCTGTTATTTTAATTTTACCCTTTTCTTCAATAGCGGTTAATTTATCGCCACTTAGTGTAGTTAGTATGGCTTTACCTCCGCCAGTTTTTATGGCATCAGATATGTCTTTGCTTTTAAGAGAACCACTTACGACATGCCCAGTTAAAATTTTTGTTAAAGCAGCTTTATATTCTGGCTTCATCAAAATATCTAAACCTGCTGTTGGTATTTTTGCAAATGCATCATTTGTAGGTGCAAATACTGTAAATGGACCAGCACCAGCTAGCGTTTCTACAAGCCCTGCACTTTTTAAAGCTGCAAGTAATGTAGTGTGGTTTTTAGAAGATCCAATTACATCTGCTATTGTATTTGGCTGAAGTAAACCTGCATCAGCTGTTGAAACTATGCCTGGTTCTGTTGCAATTTTTCCTCCTACAGGTGTTACTACTTTTGTTACTGTTTTTTTGGCAGTTGCAACTGCTTGTTTCTCTTGTGCAAACCCTACGTTTGCTACAAGGGTAAATGTGGCTACCAAACTGGTAGTAAAAAAAAACTTTTTCATAAATTATTTTTTTTGTGAAGTAATTAATAACTAGCTCTAGAAATATTTTTAGGTATCAAGCATTTTGCATAATGCGTGCCAAAAAATATATTTGTGCATAAAATGCCTAGAAAAAATTAATATTTTAACAAAAAATACAATCCAATTGGACTGCATTTTTTGCTAAGAAAAATTATTTTTTTTATATCAAAAGCTTGTTGAAAAGTGAATGCTGTTGTATGCTTTAAAAATATATTTACTTTCAATAAAAAAGTAAGAAGGTTGGGGGACAACTTTGGCAATTTTTATAGCTTAGTGATTTATTTTAATAAATCTATTTTTTTTCTAAAATCATAATACCCGTCTATATCTGTAAACTGTGCTGGTTTTATTTTTTCCGCTTTAAAATAATCATTTACCATATCACTTAATAATTCTTTATTTAAACGGCTGTTGTTGCTTAAATATTTTGCTATAATAATAATAAGTTTTTTATGTTGTTCAAAACAAGATTGCACTTCTATTCTGCATTGTTCTATTATTTGTTGTGCCTGTTTTTCATGTGTTTCAGTAAAAGTAAATTGATAAGGACTGCCACCATATTGATGAATGTTTATTTTAAAAGGGTCGCCCATCATACCATATTCTCTTACAATTTGATGAGCAATCAATGTAAGTTTTTCTAAATCTCCTCTTACCCCAGTTGTGTTATTTTCTGTGCCAAAAATAAGTGCCTCAGCTAAATATCCACCCAAGCCAATTCTTATTTGGTCTTTTAATAAACGGTAAGTAATAATTTCTTCTGGCAACAAAATGTAGGCAAACCCATTGCTTTCACTATCTACCGTACGGGTAATTATATACTCTGGTAATACTTTTGCAAACATCATAGCAGCTACTGCATGCCCAGCCTCGTGTACAGCCACTATGGCTTGCAAATCACTTCTATTACTTTTGCGCAAAGAATTTATTTTTTGCAATACCACAAAATTTCTTTTACCAATTGTTTTTTCATTTCTTATAAAGCTTATAACAAATTCATCATTAGCAAAATCCCAAAAAAGGGTATCTACATTTTGTAAGTTTGCTTCCGATATATGTAAAATGATTTTAGTAATAATACTTTCTACCAAATTTCGAATGGTACTAATTATTGGCCTTACTCCTTGTGTAGGAAAAACACCCTCGCTGTAAAGCATATCTTTTACAGCTTGTGTAAATTGTATTTTTAGTTTAAATTTTTTCTTAGCAGTTTCTGCAATTAATTTTAAATGCATACTTATAAGTTGCTCAAAATTTTTATGCGAAAAAGCATGGTATATTAAATGATTGTTACCAAGCCTAGCTATTTGTTCATTTCTAAAACGACTTTGCAATGCGGTTTTTATGTCTGATATATTTATTTTAAGTGTAAATCGTCTAAACTCATCTGCATCAATATCTGGGTTAATATTATTGCTCATAGAAAATGCCTCATCTAAATTACCCACTACAAAAATTAAACTTTTTGTTAAATCCATTTTTTTAAAAGCATATTGTTCTTCTAAAATACCTTTTATAAAATCAATTAATGCTTGTATATCTGGCAATGTTTTTATGTGAGCTACTATTTCTTTATAACTTGTAAATGTATTATCGTTCATTTCATATATACCTGTACAAAATACATCTGACAGTAATATTTCCTCATCTTTAAAAGGTGTTTTTCCTTCGCTTCTATCTACACCACTATCTTGGTAGCCAAAGTTAAAAGCGGTAATGGTATCGTACATTTCCTTCACATTGGTTTTTACAATACCATTGGTTATTTGTACAGCATTTTTTTTAGCAGCTGTTAAAATTTGTATAACCTTTTTTGCTTTTGTAAGATAATAACTACTGCCATCGGGCTCGTACAGCAATTCACCGCTATCTAGCAAATCCCAAATTATTCTCAAGCTTGTATTGTTTACTTCTTTGCCTTGCTCATCTTTTGTTTTTGCAAATTGAAATTCATCTAAAACAATGATGGGACTTGTACCGCTAAATTGTATAAGCTGCCTTGTAAGTGAATATTTTAGAAAAGAACTACTTGCGCCAAACTCTCCCATATCAAATCGGAGTAAAAAATTTTCGTAAGATAACAACATGCACAAACGCTTTATGAGTGCGGTTTTACCACTACCAGTCATTCCCCAAAGATTTATAATTAAAGGTCGCATTTGGTTTTCAGGAAAAAGCCACCAAGGTAAAATAGCATCTGCTAGTTCATCTATAATTCCATTAATACCAATAAATTCTTTCTTAAGCTGTTTGGTAGCGTTGTTAAGCAAGCCACGCTTTGCATCTATTATTTCTTTAGCTGATGTATTCATTTAATTTTTTCTTTTATAAATATATTTATTCAAACTTATTTTAAAATTTATTCGACGTAAAATACATTTTAATCTCAATAAATTTTAAACAAGCGTATAAAAAACAAGAAAGCAAATTTTTTTAAAACAAAAATTTTTAGATTTTTTTAATAGAATATTTATACACATTTTTTTT
>JANXOQ010000516.1 GCA_025357775.1 Ferruginibacter sp.
ATACAAGGGTATAATTTTATTACAGATGAAGAAAAAGCATTTTTAAAAAAGGCTTCGGAAGATGAGACTTTATGAGAGAAAGTAATTTAAAATAATTCCAACAAAAGCAAGTTGGTTAATAATTGGCGCTAGTATATCCTAATGCTTTATAACATCTAACATTAGGTGAGTAATTTATCCATCCTTATTTGTCTGTGTCTCATTTCCTTCAATATTTATTATAACTTACAATATTATAAAAGCAAGTTACAAAATTTATTTATTTGGCTCTATTTTTATTATCCTTCCACCATCCTTATAAACTCATCTTCACTTATAATATTTATGGTAACTATTTTTTTTGCTTTTTCTAGTTTGCTTCCTGCATCATCTCCCACTACAAGGTAGTTCAACTTACTGCTTACCCCACTCAATATTTTTCCGCCTTTAGCTTCTGCCATTGCTTCTGCATTGTCTCTTTTTAGTTTGTTAAGCGTACCAGTAAATAAAAATGTTTGTCCCGTTAGTCCACCTTCCACATTTTCTTTTTTTATAGATTTCATTTGCAAGCCTGCATCCTGCAAGCGTTTAAGCATAGTTATATTATCTTCATTTTTAAAAAACTCCGTAATACTATCTGCTACTTTTATGCCCACATCATCCATTTGTTTTAATTGATCTTCACTTTTTGTAGCTAATTCAAATATATCATCAATAGACCGTACCAATGTTTTAGCTGTGTTTTCTCCAACATATCTTATACCCAATCCATAAATTAAACGATGCAGTGGTTGCTGCTTAGAGGCTTCAATTGCTTCTATTAAATTTACCACAGACTTTGCTCCAAAGCCATCTATGTTTGCAAACATTTCTGCCTTTAAATCATAAATACTTGGCACATCTTTTATAATGCCCATAGCAAAAAACTTGCGTACGTTGGCTTCCCCAAAACTTTTTATATCCATTGCATCTTTGCTCACAAAATGTATAATACGTTCCGCTACCTGCGCTTTGCAATTTATATTTACACAACGCCAAACTGCTTCGCCTTCTGGTCGTACAAGTGTATCATTACACACAGGGCAGTTTTTAGGAAAATCAATATCAGTTTCTTCCCCAGTTCGAAGTTCCACCAATGATTTTACAATTTGTGGTATTACATCGCCGCTGCGTTCTATTAAAATACTATCGCCAATTTTTAAATCTTTTTCTTTAATATAATCTGCATTGTGTACAGAAATACTTGTAACGGTAACACCGCCAACAGCGGCTGCTGCTATCTTTGCCACAGGTGTTACAGCACCAGTTCTACCCACTTGAAATTCAATCCCCAATAATTTACTTGTAGCCTGCCTTGCTTTAAACTTAAATGCAATAGCCCAGCGTGGGTGGTGGCTCGTCATGCCTAGCTTATCTTGCAAGGCAATATTATTTACCTTTATCACCATGCCATCTATTTCATAAGGCAATGCATCTCTAACTGCTTCAAACTCGTTTACATAATCTATCACAGCTTGTATTCCTTGTACCGTTTTCATTTCTTTTTTGGGAGATTTGAAACCTAACGACCAAAGCATTTCTAATAATCCAGAATGAGTTTTTGGGATGCTATTAATAGGTTGATTAGTTAATTGGTTGATTTCACTAGCCTTATCTTTTGAAAATATATCTATGTTATTTATAGGCTCTATGGTCTCCACTTCTGAGAAATTTTTGGAGGCTAAATAACTAACATGGTACAAAAACGCTTCCAAATTCCTTTTACTTACTACGGCAGGGTCTTTCATGCGAATGGTACCTGCGGCTGCATTTCGTGGGTTTGCCATTGGTGGTAAGCCATCGTTCATAAGTGTTTCATTGTGCTTCGCAAAATTGCTTTTGTTTATCATTACCTCTCCACGTATTTCTATTTGTTCTATGCCATAGCTGCTAAAATTTGCACGCATAGGTATAGAACGTATTTGATGCACATTTGGTGTAATATCATCTCCCACTTCGCCATCGCCTCTTGTAATACCTCTTAGAAGTTTATCATTTTCATACAGCAAAGAAATACTTGCCCCATCAAACTTTGGCTCTACACAATATTCAATATTTTCATTGCCAGATAGCTCTCTTACTTTTCTATCAAAATCTTTAAGGTCATCTGCATTGTAAGAATTATCTAATGAAAGCATGGGTACTAAGTGTTGTACTTTAGGAAAACCTACCTGCCCTGCTGCTGTTTTTTTAACAAACGATTGTCCTACACGCTGCGTAGG
This sequence comes from Ferruginibacter sp., assembly GCA_025357775.1. Classification (GTDB taxonomy): domain Bacteria; phylum Bacteroidota; class Bacteroidia; order Chitinophagales; family Chitinophagaceae; genus Ferruginibacter. The sequence continues at coordinate 2,241 of JANXOQ010000516.1, forward strand.
TGAGTCTGTGGTAACAAAAGTTGGGTTTGCTTTTTCAAACTTTTCTAATTTTTTAAAAATATTATCATATTCTCCATCGCTAATAAGTGGGTCACTTTCTACATAATACCTATACTCATGAAAACGTAAAATATTGCGGAGTTCCTCAATATTTTCGGAAGCTATTTCTCTTTCAGAAAAAGCCAACCATTTTAAAGAATCTTGCTGAAGTGCTTTTACTTGTGCGGCGTTAAACATAAGTGCAATTTAATAATGGTTTATGGAAATAGATAATTTATAAATACATAATTTTTTACATAAAAAACGCTGCCAATATTTTTGACAGCGTCCGTTTAAAATTATAGAAATAAATTATTTCTTTTTTTGATTTTCCTTGTACCTCATATCTGGTGTACCATCTGCCTTTTTAGGGCCATCAGTTGCTGCTCCTGCTTTATAGCGCTTATCTGGTGTGCCATCTGCTTTTAACTTTGTACCAGTAGCTACAGCTGGTGCTGCTGTAGCGGTTTTAGTAGTAGCAGCAGTTTTAGCAGCTGGTGCTTTTGTAGTAGAAGCTGCTGCTGTTGTAGCTTTGGTGGTTACTGTAGCTGTTGTTGCATCTTTTACTTTAGCAGGTGCTGCTGTTTTTGTTTGTGCCATAGCTGTACCCATAATACCAATTGCAAATGCACAAGCGAATAATAATTTTTTCATAATGTAAATGTTTTAGAAAGTAAATGTACAATTACATTTTTATTAATTTAAAAATAAAATGTTAAACCAATAAAATAAAAAATTATGATGACCAAATTATTGCAAAAAGCTATAATACCTGAGGAACAGCATATAAAAATAAAACGATAAGACTTTAATAAAATAAACTAAAGGAAGCTTGAAGAAGGTATATACAACAAAGAAGTATTAAAGCAATTAGTTGAACAGGTATGTTTTAAAAAAGCCATAATTTAGCCAAAAGATAAAAACTATTGCTTAGCTCTCAAAAAAGAACTACCAACTGGCAAAACAAAAAATGAATAAAATATTTATAAAAGTAATTTTTTATTATTGAAATAAAAATTTG
>JANXOQ010000520.1 GCA_025357775.1 Ferruginibacter sp.
TTTAATCTTATTTCAACAGGAAACCCACTTACTATGCCTGTGGTTAAAACATGCCCCACTCCTCTTGCATAATATGTATCGCCTGATATTGTTGTATTTCCTCCAGTGGTTCTTTCTAAATGTACCACCATCATTTTCTTAAAAATAATTAAATCTATTACAGTATCTAAAATAATTTTTCTTTTCATAGTGTAGGTGTATGTATCATTTCCATTTACACCACCAACCCAGCTTTCGCCTATGTTTTTTGAAGTATCTAAAATTAGCAATGCAGGCTTGTTAGTAGATGCAGTTAAAATATTATAGTATTTACCTCCATCTTGCCTTATGTATTGTAAACCGTCTATATCGCTTTGAAACATATTAAAAACATTTGAATAAAGAATAGTATCAGGTGCTATACGTGCATAATTATAAGTGGTGAGTGTCCCCAATACATTTCTTGTATAAATCCACTTAGCCCCTTGTTCTTTTGGTTGATATGTTAGAGAATCTCTTGTATTACTTACAAGTACACTTTGTATGGGAGGTGTTTTTTTGCAAGCAACAAAAAAGAACGTTATTGAAATAATAATAAAAAACCTCATATAATAAAATTTAAAATATAAAAGTATACTATTAAAATAAAACCTAAGCAATAATTTAAAGTTTTATTTCTATTAAAGCATTTGTAATATTTGAGACCACTAATAAGCATCAGCCGTTTTTAACCGAGGTTGCATTTTAGAAACTTACTTTTGCGTAACCAATTAAGGTATATCAATTTTAAAATTCACTCCCCTTGGCTCTCACCGTTTGATACATAAAGATTAAATTTGCGTACTTAAAATAAATAATGACAGATATATTAACAACCGAAAAACCTGCACTTACCGCCAAAGATTTTGTAACCGACCAAGAAGTACGCTGGTGCCCAGGATGTGGAGATTATAGCATACTTGCTCAAGTACAAAAAGTAATGCCCACGCTTGGTATACCAAAAGAAAATATTGTGATAGTAAGTGGTATAGGCTGTAGTAGTCGGTTTCCGTATTACATGAACACATACGGAATGCATAGCATACACGGGCGTGCAACTGCTGTGGCTAGCGGGCTAAAAGCTGCAAGGCCAGAACTAAGTGTGTGGATAGTAACGGGAGATGGGGATGCACTAAGCATAGGAGGTAACCACACTATTCATTTATTGCGTAGAAATTTTGATGTGAATATTTTGTTATTCAATAATCAAATTTATGGGCTCACAAAAGGGCAATATTCACCCACGTCTGAAGAAAAAAAGATTACAAAAAGTACGCCAATGGGCAGTATTGATCACCCATTTAATGTACTTGCTTTAGCCATGGGTGCAGATGCCAGTTTTATAGCTCGCAGTATGGATAGAGACCCAAAACATTTACAAGCTATGTTGCTTCGCTCGGCTGCTCATAAAGGTTCTTCTTTTTTAGAAATTTATCAAAATTGTAATATTTTTAATGATGGAGCTTTTGAAATATTTACTGAAAAAAGCAGTAAGCCAGAAGAGGCAATATTTTTAGAACAAGGCAAACCTTTAATATTTGGTGCTACACAAAATAAAGGAATAAAGCTGGTTGGTTTTAAACCTGTAATAGTAGAAATAGCCGAAGAAGCTAGCACAGATGATTTGTGGATACACGACGAAAAAGATTTTTACAAGGCGCAAATACTTATACGCATGTTTGATGACCCAGCTATGCAAGGGCATTTACCAAGGCCATTTGGTGTTTTTTTTGAAAGTGACCGTGCTTGCTATGAAGATGTAATGGCTATGCAAATAGAAGAAGCAAAAGTAAAAACAGGCGTGCCAGATTTAGATAAACTGTTAAAGGGTAAAGAAACTTGGACAATTGAGTAATTTTAATTTTTTTCCATCTATATTTTTAATTCTTAATTTAACTCAAAGCATTCTACATTACTTATATTTGTTAACCTAACATCTACATATTTAATGGCATTTTTTGATATTAAACTTCCCGCTTCTATAGCCAAGGCACTTCACCTTCCTGTTAGTGATATAAGAAGTCAGCAATTAAAAGTATTAAAAAAACTGCTACGCAAAGCAAGATTTACACAATTTGGACAGCATTATAAATTTGATGAAGTACTATTAAGCAGGCATCTTGGCAAAAAATTTCAACAACTTGTACCTACATTTGATTACAGTAAAATTCATAAACATTGGTGGTATAAAACTTTAGAAGGTGTGCCTGATGTTTGTTGGCCTGGTGTTATTAAATATTTTGCTTTGAGCAGCGGCACAAGTGACGCTGCTAGTAAATATATTCCCATAACTAAAGAATTAATAAGAAGCAATACTATTACAAATTATAAGTTATTGCTTAGCTTAACAAAGTACGAGAATATACCTAAAAGTGCAATAAGTAAAGGATGGTTAATTATTGGCGGCAGTACACAATTACAAAAAGAAGCAACTTATTATGCAGGCGACCTAAGTGGCATTCAACAAAAAAATATTCCATTTTGGTTTAGAGGTATGGGTATGTACAAGCCTGGTGGCAAAATAGCAAAAGAAAAAGACTGGGCAAAAAAACTAGAAGAAGTTGTAGAAAACGCTCCAAACTGGGATATAAGTTTTTTGGTAGGTGTGCCAGCATGGTTACAAATATGTTTAGAAAAAATTATTGAAAAATATAACCTAAATAATATCCATGAAATGTGGCCCAATCTTTCTTTTTATGTACATGGGGGTGTAGCTATGGAGCCATACAAAAAAGGTTTTGCAAAATTATTGGGCAAGCCAATTACTTACATAGAAACATATTTAGCAAGTGAAGGTTTTCTAGCTTATCAAAACAGACAAGACACAAGGGGTATGTTGCTGTCTTTGAATAACAATATTTTTTTTGAATTTGTTCCTTTTGATGAAACTAATTTTGATGTGGATGGAAATATGATAGAAAATCCGGAAGCATATATGGTACACGAAATAGAAGAAAATAAAGAGTATGCAATTTTAATAAGTACCAATGCAGGCACTTGGCGGTATGCAATAGGCGATACTATAAGACTAGTAGATAAAGAGCGAAGTGAAATTATTATTACTGGTAGAACAAAGCATTTTTTGAGTTTAGTGGGTGAGCATCTTAGTGTAGACAATATGAATAATGCTATAGAACTTGCCAGCAATGAAATAAATGTAGTAATACCTGAATTTACGGTAGCTGGTGTGCCGCATGGCAATTTTTTTGCACATGAGTGGTACATCGCATCCGATGATAAAATAGACCCAATAGAATTTGCAACTTTACTAGATGAAAAAATAAAAGCTATTAATGATGATTATGTGGTGGAAAGAAAACATGCTTTAAAAGCTATAACAGTAAATGTATTATCAGAAAATACTTTTATGGATTTTATGAAACTAAAAGGAAAAATGGGGGGGCAACATAAATTTCCACGAGTACTAAAAGGACAAATGCTGAATGATTGGAAAGCATTTTTAGAAACTAATAAAACAGCTGTGTTAACTCATTAAAACTGCCAATGACGGAAGCCATTATTTCTGGATTATTATTAGGTATAGCATTAGTTTTTTCTGTAGGTCCAGTTATTTTTACTATACTTAAATTACGTATAAACTATGGTATAGCAAGTGCTTTTTATTTTATAGGAGGTGTTTGGTTTAGCGATGCGTTGTGGGTTTTGCTAGCAAATTATTTTGGTAGTCTTTTAGAAAACCTTACTAGCCATAAACTAGAAATTGGTACAGTAGGTGGAATATTTTTAATGTCTCTAGGTATATTTTATTTATTTTTTAAAAAATATCATACCAAAGAGGAGCTTAGCAAAGGTGTAAAAATTGAAGCATCTACCCATGCAAAACTTTTTTTAACAGGTTTTTTAATTAATACCCTAAACCCAGGTGTAATAGCACTTTGGCTTGCAGCTGCTACCAAGGCTCTTAGCAATACTTTAGAAGAAAAAGTAGCTACTTTTTCAATTTGCTTGGCAATGAATATTGCTGCCGATATTTTTAAAATAAATCTTTCTGGAAAACTAAGTAGTAAATTAACAGATAAAAATATTATTATCATAAACAAAATATCTGGATTAATGTTTTTAGTGTTTGGGGTAGTGCTTATTTTTGGTGTATGGTATGCAAAATTGCATCCTCACAAGTAATATGTCTAAAATTTTTACCATCATAATGTGCTTATTTATTTTTACTGCTCATGCACAGCAAAGTGATTTTATTATTTTAAAAAAGAAATCAAAAACAGTCCAAATGTTTTTTAAAGGTTCTCAAATAGAATTTTTAACAACAAGTGGGGCATATAGAAATGCAATAATTACTGAAATAAAAAACGATAGTATTTATTTAAAAGAATACATAATCAATATAGTGCCTAGTACACTAGGTTTTTTCTTTACAGATACTGTTGGTAGTTACAGGTACGCTTATAACTACAAACAGATTTATAAATTTAATAAAGAAAATAAAAAATTTAATACTGGTGGAAGTGCAGCTGCATTGTATGGTGGCGGTTTATTAATTTCTGTAGCAAGCGGAGTAGTATATTTGGCAGACAGAAAAAATTTTAGCTACACATTATTTACTACAGGAGCTGGCCTAGCAGCTATAGGATATTTATGGCAAAAACAAACAAGCAAAGGTATAACCGTTGGCAAAAATAAATATCGAATTGAGTACATAAATATTTCTACAAAAAATAATGAAACAACAAAAAGGTAAACGCTGGTGGCGCATTACAAAAAAAGTTTTTTTGTGGATGTTTATGTTACAATTTTTTTACATAATCATGCTTCGTTGGGTAAACCCCCCAATAACCATTACACAGCTAGTAAGTTTTGTAAGAGGTAATGGTTTAAAAAGAGATTATGTATCTTTTGCAGAAATGAATAGCAGTGCAAAACTAGCAGTACTTGCAGGCGAAGACCAACAGTTTCCTGACCACAATGGTTTTGATATAAAAGAAATAAAACTTGCTTTAAAATACAATAAAAAACACCCCAATAAAATACGAGGCGGCAGCACCATAAGCCAGCAAGTAGCTAAAAATATTTTTCTATGGCAAGGCGGCGGCTATTTTAGAAAAGGACTTGAAGTATATTTTACTTTTATGAATGAAACATTTTGGAGTAAAAAAAGAATATTACAGATGTACTTAAACGTTGCAGAAATGGGAAAAGGAATTTTTGGCATTGAAGCAGCAGCACAAAATTATTTTGATAAAAATGCAAGCAAACTAACAAGAGGCGAAGCTGCACAAATAGCGGCGGCATTGCCCAACCCTGTTAGGTTTACCATAAAACCATTAAGTAAATATGTAGCCGCTAGAGCCCAACATTTACTTGAGCAAATAAATAATTTAGACGGAGATAAAGATGTAGTGGAGTTGTGTAAGTAGTTGCTAATTTTTATTTTTTATAATAACCCATTCACAAAATCAATAGCCTGTTTCGTACGTTCTTCGTAGCTTCCACTAATTATAATCCAAGGGGTTTTTTGTTCTGAAAGTTCTTCTTTGTAATAATGAAATAGTTTTTCTCTTGTTTCCAAATCAGGGTATTCTCTTAAATTATCTTTTATCCAATTTACATCTGTATTGCATAATAAATAACCGTCGTATTTTCTTTTTGTAATTTCTGTAAGTACTCGGTTATCACATTTATTAAAAACAAATTCGCTCCACACCTTTATTACATACAAGTTTGTATCAATAATTAGAGGTATATCTTTATTAGCTTCTTGTAAATGTTTTACAGAAGTATCTTCTCCACTTAGTTGCCCAAGTGCTATATCATATAAATTTTGAAATGTATATTTAGTGCCATTTACCTCAAGGTATTCTCTAGCATATTCTCTTACCCATTCAGTTTTAAAATGTGCTGCTAGGTTTTGGCTGAGTGTACTTTTGCCAGTACTCTCTGGTCCTACTATTACAAATTTTTTAATAGCCAATGCTCGTTAGTGTTTTTGGTTTTGTAATTTTTTAAAAACGGCACAATCAAAATCATGTGCACCCGCAATATAACCAGTACTCATGAGAAATTCACCAACAATTTCACCTCCAGTAAATTTAAAGTTTTTTTTAAAAATAGCAACCCATTCTATTTTTTCTTTTGGGTGATGATATTCTATCCATTCCTTAAAACTACCATACTCTTTTTGTAATTTTAAAATTACATTAGCATTATATATAGCAGCATTTATTTTTAATTTATTTCTAATAATGCCCGTATCGTTTAGCAATCTTTCGATATCTTTTTCTTTATAATTTGCAATTTTTTTTATATCAAAATTTTGATACGCTTTTCTAAAATTTTGCTCTTTATGTAAAATTGTATTCCAACTAAGCCCTGCTTGGTTTATCTCTAATACTAGCCTGCAAAATAATTCATCATCATTATCAATATTAAACCCATAGTGGTTATCGTGGTAGTGCTTATTAACTGCGTAATCCTTAGGTTTCATTGATAGTATTGCTTTGCAATAACTCATTTTATAACTTATTTTTTACTAATTGTTGTTGTTTTTCTTTTTTCGTCCATTCTACCAAGCCAAAAATAGCCATTGTAAAAAGTACTATATAATACACACTTGTAAATACATAATGTTTTACAAAATATAATGGAATGGATGCAACATTTGTACCAAGCCACCAATACCAACTTTCTACTTTCTTTTTTGTCATAAGCCACATGCCTGTAAAAGCCGTAGCACTGGCAAATGCATCCGCCCAAGGTATAAGCGCTGCCGAAAAACTTTCTTTTAAATAAGTAAGCGCAAAAAATAATACAATATAAAAAAACGCAAAAAACAATAATTGTTGTAACCAATCTTTATTTGTAGATCTTGTAATCTGTAATTCCACTTTTTTAGTTCCGTCTTTTTTGTTCCACAAATACCAGCCAATAATACTCATAATGGTATAATAAAAATTTACAGTTGCTTCACCTAATAAGCCGCCTTTATAACTTAGGTAGATGTAAATAATTGTATTTATTAATCCTGTAGGGTATACCAATATATTTTCATTTCGGCTATACCATACGCTTATTATACCAGCAAATACTGCCACATACTCATACCATTTAGTGTTATGCATGTCAGCAACAAACTGTGTTATTATTTGTTGAAAGCTCAAAATTATAAATTGTTTTAGTGTTTTATTTAGCTACCTATATCAAATGAGAAAGATTCTTTTTTTCTAAAACTTTTAAAGTTGCATCTCTCACTGTTTCCATTGTTTTTTTTAAGCCACAATTTAGCTCATCGCAGTCGGCACATTTTTCATAAAAATTTATACTAACACATGGTAATAATGCAATTGGGCCATCTATAATTCTTATGGCTTTTGCAATACTGGTTTTATTTGGAGGCTCTAGAAGATGATAACCTCCTCCCTTACCTTTTTTACTTTCTAAAATATTATGCTGTTTTAAAAGCAATAAAATAGTTTCTAAAAATTTTATAGGAATTTTTTTTGCGATTGCAATTTGTGCTATCAGTATTGGTCCTTCACCATATTTTTCTGCCAAATAACCTAGCGCTTTTAATCCGTATTGTGTTTTTTTAGATAGCATAATATTTGTAATCAAATGTAAATAGTTTTATTTTAAAAAATGAAAATCCAAATAATAAAACAGTTGTAAATTTGTATATTATGTCTTGATGATTGATGACAATAATTTTTTAAACTTTTATAAAAAAATATAATTACAATTGAGCAAGCCAACCCTTTTTACATGCCCATCTCCTGCATTGCTACATTTATACGATGTAAGTAGTAGCATTGTTGTTATCATAGATGTACTGCGAGCTACATCAACTATTGCTACTGCATTACATAATGGTGCTATAGAAATTATACCAGTAGATAGTGTGCCAGATTGTATAAGGATTGGTAAAGAATTAGATTGCATTACCGCTGGTGAACGTGATGGAAAAATTGCCGAAGGTTTACAATATGGCAACTCTCCGTTTGAATATCCAACAGAATTTATTGCAGGAAAAACGCTTGTGCTAACTACCACCAATGGTACAAAGCTTTTACACATGGCGCATAGCCGTGGGGCTAAAGAAATTATTACAGGTTCGTTTCCAAATATAACATCTGTTTGCAATTACTTACTTTCAAAAAATATAAACGTAATACTAGGCTGTGCCGCATGGAAAGATAAAGTTAATATAGAAGACACTCTTTTTGCAGGTGCTGTAATTAATCGCTTAAAGGAAAACTTTACACTAGAGTGCGATTATTCTCAAATGGCAGAAAGCCTTTACTTAACAGCGAAAGATGATTTGTATGGTTTTATGAAAGAGCGAAATGCTACGCATTATCATCGCCTTACAAATTATGGTTTGGAAAAAGACATTCGCTATTGCCTTACAAATGACGGAGCACCATCATTACCCGTGTATGTAGATGGGAAGCTGGTGAATAAAATTTAGATTTACCATATATATAATGAATACCAAAACTCGACGCAATATTTATTACACAATAGGTTCGTGTCTTATTTTGCTTAATTTACTTGTAGATTTATCAGAACTTCCTCAACTTATTGCAGATGTAGAAAGCTATGGTATTGGCTATTTTTTAGGGTATCACATTTTGATGATTTTTGGCATAATTTTATTAATAATGGGCTACAAATTAAACAAGAAAATTAAATTTGTCGAAAACTTTGATGTAGAGAAATCCATATAGAATATTGGCAAACTATAAACATTTGATTGTTTAAATTTATAATAAAATTATTGAGTAGATTTCATATTAGCTTTTGCCACCAATTTTTTACCAAAGCTGTACTTATTATTTTTAAAAAATGACTAATAAAAAGTTTTGGAAAAGAACCTCTGTAACCCTCCTTATTTTAATCTCAATTTTAGTCCTTGGGGTATATATATTCTCTAAACTAACCAGCCTCTATACAAAAAATATAGATAGCTACATTTACAACCTCCCATTTGAAAAAGGCACAAAGCATCTCATTGTACAAGGCTATGGAGGGTTATTTTCACACAAAAATACAGCAGCTTTAGATTTTGAAATGCCTATAGGCACGGCACTGTTTGCAGCAAGAGGAGGCAGCATTTATAGCTTTAAAGATGATTATAATGAAGGCGGCCCTTTTGCTAAATATAAAAACAAGGCAAATTATATTATTGTAAAACATGATGATGGCAGTTTTGGTTGTTATTGGCATTTGAAAAAAGATGGCATAGTAACTAAAAACGGAACGGTAGAAAAAGGGCAACTCATTGGCTACAGCGGCGCTACTGGTTTTACCCTGCAACCACATTTACATTTCTCTGTAAAAAGAAAGTTAAACTACGATAAAGATGCTTTTGTACAAACAAACTTTATAACAACAAACGGCATAGAACTATTGCAAAATGGAGAGGATTACGAAAGACCATAAAAATGATATTTAAAGTAAAATAAAACATTTTAGACTAAGTGAATGAAAGCTTGGTCAACAAATAATCTTATTCTCTCTTTTTTTCCTTTGCCCTCTTTGCTCTTTTCCACCTTTCCTCCTATCCATTCTCTTCCTTCCCCTTAGCCTTTTTTCCCTTCTACCCTCTTAGTTGTTTTACCCATTTTTCTCTTATTCTCCTTAGCTCTTTTCCTTCTTTACCCTCTTAGCTCTCCTCTGTATTACCCATTCCCCCACTTTCTCACAATTAACCACAATATTCCATTGCCCTCCCACTTTACCTTCGTACCTTGCACAATGCGAATGGTACACACAAATTGTAGCATTTAATAATTTTTATTCTGTACTATATAAATAATTTTTCTTTTGGCATTACCACATTTAATAAAGCACGTTTACAATAATGGCACCGACGATGTAATTCGCCGAGGAAAAAAAATACAATCGCTTGGCTATGTAGAGCTGGTAGAGCATGATGAACTCATGAGCAATATTGTGTTTCGTGTAAAAGACGATGTGTACAATACTTTTTATAAAGTGTATATTGAAAAATACAGCGATGCAAAAGTAATGAGCCTACGTTGCAGTTGTCCATACAATATTGGAGATATATGTAGGCATGAAGCCGCTGGGCTACTGCGTTTACAAGATATGGTAGATAAAAATCTGTTGCGCAGCAGTGCCATACAATACAACCAAATGCACTCTGTTGCCAAAATGAAAAATATAGATTTAAAGATGATAAAAATGTTATCGTCGCCTTCTATTTTTCAAGAAGCAGAAACATTAATGCAAAGCACCAAAGCCATTATATTAAAAGCAGCAGATGAAAGGATAGAAGCAGAGCTAAAGATAAATGGAGAAAAATTTCCTTTAGTAATACAAAAAAACGATGAGCGAAATTTTGATACTTCATGCATGTGTAGCGAAAGTATGCACCCACTTTGTGAGCACAAGGTTTTATTATTTGTACAATTACTACAAGCCTACGGCTCAGAATATTTTGATAGTATAAGAAACTGGGATAAAGAAAAAAATAAAATACTTGGTATATACGGCTACAGTTTGGCTGATAACCTTACGGGGAAATTTGAGTTTACTTATAAAGATGGTAAGCCGTTTTTAAAAGTGCTTGACACAAATATAAAAAGAGTAGTAACCCCTGTGCCAAATACTCCCATACCTACTTACAGAGCCGCCTCAAACTTTGTAACCATAAAAGCGGCACCTGTAGATGAAGAAAAAACGACTGTTGTAGAAAAGAAAAAATTGCGCCTTGGGTTGGTGTTTAATTTTAATGCAAAAAACTACCCTGGTTTTACGGTTGATGCATTGCAAGGCGAGCCAGATGAAGACAATAAAAAATACTTAGGCAAAACAGAAAAAATAGACCTTACCAAATTTGTAGAAACCGATGGGTTTTCGGAAGATGATAAATCACTTTTTCAACAAGTAAGAAAATTACAAGAAAATGAAATAAACAAATACCTCAATCGAAACTCACCTTTTAGCGGTATATGGGAAAACATTATACATACCGATGGAGATGATTTACCAGAGGAAACAAAAAATTTAATTACAGAATACCTTCATCCAAAACTAAAAAAAATTTTTGATGAGCAAAACAACAATCCATTTATTTTTATACTGCCTTTTTCAAAGCAATTAAAAACAGCTCATCTAAAAGATACTGAAGTAAGCAATGAATTGCTAAGCCCCTTATTTAAAGTACAAGCAAAAAAGAAAGATTTTGAAATAGCCTGTATGATAAAAATAAACGGCGAGCCTGTAGCATTTACCGAAAACAAATCACCGAGCAGCCTTATTTTTTTGCATGAAGATATATTGTACACTTGGCAAAAAACGGAAGATGTAATGCAAGCCGAAAAATTTATTAAAGAAGGCAACATTGCATTAAATAAAAAGAACTGGGCAGAAAAAATGCAAGAAGTTATTCTGCCGCTTACAAGAGAGTATGAAGTAGAGTTTGATAAATCGTTGGTAAAAGAAGTAAAAGTTTCGCTGCCAGATATACGATTAATGCTACAAGAGCGTGGAGAATATTTATTGTTTCAACCAGTGTTTTCTTACAAAGGGTTTGAAACAAAAGCTGGCGATAAAGAAACCATGATAATACCCGATGGCGATAAAATTTTACAAATAAATAGAAACAAAGAAGCTGAAGATGAGTTTATGAAAAAACTCGAAAACCTACACTCTGGCTTTGTATTAAAACAAGAGAGTGGGAGCTTGGTTTTATCAGGTGCAGACGTGCTTCGTAACAATTGGTTCTTTTTGTTTGTAGATGCAATGAAGGAAATGAAAGTGCCTGTATTTGGTTTTGAGGCATTGAAAAATTTTAGGTTTAACACCGCAAAACCAAGTACACAAATACATGTAACGAGTGGGCTCGATTGGTTTGATGCAAAAGTAGAAATAGAATTTGGTGAGCAACGGGTAGGTATTGCCGAAATAAAACAAGCCTTGCAAGACAAGCGTTCATTTGTACAATTAACAGATGGTACATTGGGAATTTTACCTGATGAGTGGTTGAAAAAATATTCGTTGTTGTTTAAAGTGGGGGAAGGGCGTACAGATAAGCTACGGCTGAGCAAATACCACATGAGTGTGATAGACGACTTGTATGAAAACCGCAATGAGGAAGAATTAAGTTTTGCATTAGATGAAAAATACGAGCGCCTGCGTGAGTTTAAAAACATTCCAGAAACAGAAGCGCCACACCAACTCGAACCCATTTTACGACCATACCAACTTGCAGGGTATCGCTGGCTCAATTACTTAAATGAAGTAGGCTGGGGCGGCATTTTAGCAGATGATATGGGATTAGGCAAAACCATACAAGCACTTACCATGCTTGACCATTATAAAAAAATAAATGAAACACTTTGTGCAATTGTAGTATGCCCTACTACACTTATATACAACTGGCAAAATGAAATAAAAAAGTTTACACCCACGCTTACTGCACACATACACCACGGCAGCACCCGTACACGCAATGTGGAAGAATTAAAAGCCGCTAATGTTGTAATAACAACGTACGGCACTTTGCGAAGTGATATACAATTGCTGCTTAAATTAAAATTTGACTATGTCGTTTTAGATGAAAGTCAAGCTATAAAAAACCCTTCATCGAAAGTTACGAAAGCAGCCTCATTACTGCATGCTACCAATAAAATATGCATGAGTGGTACGCCGCTACAAAACAATACGTTTGATATATTTGCCCAAATGAATTTCTTAAACCCAGGTCTGCTAGGCACTATGGAGTTTTTTAGAAATGAGTTTGCAAACCCTATAGATAAAATGGGTGACCAAGAACCAAAAGAACATTTACGAAAGCTTTTGTATCCATTTATACTACGCCGCACAAAAGAGCAAGTAGCAAAAGACTTACCAGAAAAAACAGAGCAAATACTTTTTTGCGAAATGGAAAAAGAGCAACGTAAAATATATGATGCCTATAGAAATAGCTACCGTGAAAAAATAATGGGCACAATAGATGAGCATGGAATTGGCAAAAGCCAGCTAACCATTTTGCAAGGCCTTATGAAACTTCGCCAAATATGCGATAGCCCAGCTATATTAAATGAAGAAGATAAATTTCCTAACCATTCTATAAAGCTAGATGAGCTTACTAGAGAAATTACTGAAAACATTGGCGAACATAAGGCACTAATATTTTCGCAGTTCCTGGGTATGCTTGCTCTTATAAAACAAAAGTTGATAGAAAATAATATTCCGTATGAATATTTTGATGGCAGCACTTCCGCACCCGATAGAGAAAAGGCGATACAAAATTTTCAAAACAATGATGAGTGCCGTGTGTTTTTAATATCACTAAAAGCGGGAGGTGTGGGGCTTAACCTTACAGCCGCAGATTATGTATACATTGTTGACCCTTGGTGGAACCCCGCTGTAGAGCAGCAAGCCATTGACCGTACGCACCGTATAGGTCAAACCAAAAATATTTTTGCTTACCGTATGATATGTATAGATACTATTGAAGATAAAATATTACAATTGCAAGAGCGTAAAAAAATATTGGCTAAAGAGCTTATTGCAGATGATGCAAATTTTGTGAAAGCATTGAGCAAGCAGGATGTGGAGTATTTGTTTTCGTAAAATAGATTTATGAAATTGCGATATGCTTTAACTATATCAATGATTAGTTATTATTTTAAAGAATTTTGGTTTTTGTAAAAATAATGCACACAGCCATGGTTTATAAAATTCCAATTGTAGCAATATATTTTGAAGTTACTTAATGATAATTTTTTATTAAAAATAGCTTTCACATCCGAAGGGTAGGTATTTATTGTACTGGTAATTTTTTCTAGTATATATTTTATCAGCTTACATTTTGTGGAAAATTAATATAGGTATTGTATACTTATTCTAGCATCAGCTTATGTAATGCAATAAATAGTCAACTATAAATACAAATCTTTTTTTTATTAAACCCCAATAAATATAAAAACTAACATTTATTACTATCAGAAATTAATTCAATTTGTTGCGCTATCTAATTTATTAACAAATAAAATTTAAGGTCTAAAAAAATTAATTTCTTAACTGTAGTTTATCCATTTAAAGACTTCCACAACATATCCTTTAACTCCAATAAATTTATATTTGTAAGCGATGAAATAAATATGGATGGAATATTTACAGGCAATTCCTTTTTAATAGCTTCTTTTAGCTCATCACAAAGCATATCGCTTTTACTTACCGCAATTACAAAATCTTTTTGCAACATTTCAGGGTTGTATTGTTCAAGCTCATTTCTAAGTATTTCAAATTCTTTTTTATGGTCGTTACTATCCGCAGGTATCAAAAATAGTAAAATTGAATTTCGCTCAATATGGCGTAGAAAGCGATGTCCAAGACCCTTACCTTCAGATGCACCTTCTATAATGCCAGGCAAATCCGCAATACAAAAACTTTTTCCATCTCTATACTTTACCATGCCAAGCTGTGGTACCAAAGTTGTAAAAGCATAGTCTGCTATTTTGGGTTTAGCAGCAGTTATAACAGATAGCAACGTAGACTTACCAGCATTGGGGAAACCCACTAAACCTACATCAGCCAATACTTTCAGCTCAAGCGTTCTTATACCTTCTATACCAGTTTCGCCAGGTTGTGCATATTCAGGAGCTTGGTTGGTACTAGTTTTAAAATTATAATTACCGAGCCCACCTCTACCACCTTTTGCCAATATTATTTCCTCACCATCATGCAATATTTCCGCCAATTTTTCACCTGTTTCAGCATCCTTAGCAATAGTGCCAAGCGGCACTTCTATAATTATATCTTTACCAGTTTTACCACTTCGTTGTCCACCTTCACCGTTGCCACCATTATCTGCCAACACATTTTTAAAATATCGAAGATGTAGTAATGTCCATAATTGTGTATTGCCTTTCAAAATAATATGCGCACCTCTACCACCATCACCACCATCTGGGCCACCCTCTGCCGTAAGTTTATTACGCAGAAAATGCCTGCTACCTGCACCGCCATGCCCGCTTCGGCAAAAAATATTTATTTGATCTACAAAGTTTGAACGTTCCACTTGCTATTGTTTTATAATTTGCGAAAATACAAAAATGTAAGCGCATTAGATGGTTTGCTTTTTTAAAAGGAATTTACGCTTGTAGATTTTATTTAAATAGAAGTTTCTGTGCAAAATTTTCAACTCAATTTTTTAGAGGTTATATTTCTTTACAAATTCTATAAAGATTCTTTTTTGAGCTTTAAGTATTTATATTTCTTCTGGCTTTGGTTCGGTCTCTTTCCTTTATACACATTGCTCTATTTGCCGTCACTTTTAAACAGTTTACTCCGTCTCAACTTTTTAAATATTAGTATAATAAAATAGTAAACAAATTATATTTTCAGAAAATATTGAAAATACAAAAATATTTATTATCTTTGTGAAACAAATGGATATTCATAAAAAAAGAAAACCATGAATGTTGCGGCTTATATCATTTATCTCTTTATTACCTACATAATAACTGTAAGAGTGGGTAAAAGTTTTTACATAAATGGGCGTCATTACATACTAACCATTGTATATGGCGATGAAAAACTAACTGATTTTATTAATAAAATTTTGCTATCTGGTTATTATCTTGTTAACCTCGGCTATGCAACAATTATGCTCAGCTTTTGGAAAACAGTTAACAGCCTTGCAGATGTTATTGCAAGTGTATGCAACATGACTGGAAAAATAATTTTATCCTTAGCCATTATTCATTTTGCCAATATGCTTATTATTAAAGTTATCGGAAAAAAAGCAACATCTTTTCACAAACTATAAAAAACAACAATCATGAAAACAGATTTAAATTTTATTGCCTATCTAATTTATTTACCAATTATTTTAACTCTTACTTGGTATGTAGCACACACATTATTTAAAAATAGTAAAGTGTTTATGCTAGATATTTTTAGAGGCAAAGAAGAAACTGCTTACAGCACTAATAAACTTTTTGAAACAGGTTTTTACTTACTTAATCTTGGGTTTGCATTGCTCATAATGGAAGTTACTTATGAAATAAGCGATAGTAGAAGTTTACTTGAAATACTTAGTGCAAAAGTAGGAGGCTTTGCTATTTACTTGGGTATTATGTTATTCTTTAACTTATATTTATTTTTTAGGGGCAGAAAAATTTCTAAAATGAAAACAGTAGAAATAGAAGCAGTTGTACACGATTAATTACATAAATTATTACGTTAAAAATAGCAGCTTTATGAAGTTGCTGTTTTTTTGTACATATCTTTATTAAATGAAAATTTTTAAAACTATTGATGTAGCTATTCAAATATTTATTTTATTGATAGCAGTATTTAAAAATTTTGCAAACGATGTAAATGTAGATTGGATAACATATCTTCTTCTAATTGCAGCTTATCAGGTATTAAGTTCTTTAATACATTTTTTTATAAAAATTAAAAAAACATGGTGGAGAATAACGTACAGCATATTGGGTATAATCGTTGGGATTTTAACGATACTGTATAATAATAATACAATACCGTTTAGTAAAATTATTGATATTATGATTGTACTTGCGCCAATAATGGGTGTATATTATGTAGTGTTATCAATTGTTGAAACTGTAAATATTTATAACAAAATTGATACTGATACTAAAATTGTAGATGAATAAATTGCATTAATTTTTTTTAATAGGTCGCTACCTTATTTATCAATTTGCAATTAAAATATATTAAAAAAATGTAGACCATTTTATTTTATGTCATTTATTAAATTGTTATTTGAAATGTAGTAAAATAGTTTTTTATTTGGCAATCAAACTTGTAAAATACTATTTATTAAAAGAAATAGCCTTCAACTTTCTCACACACTTACCGCCTGTAAAACTAGTATTTGTATTTTAGTAATTGCACTTATCTTTATAATAATAATTTTATAAATGACTTATAAAAATTCTCTTTCCCTTTCTTGGAAAAATGTAAAAGGCAATAAACTGCGTACAGCAATTACTATTACAATAATGGCATTGGGTATTTTTGCGCTTATTCTTATCATTACTGCTATTAAAGCCGCAAGCCAAGGGCTTACTATAAGTTTTAGCAGCATGGGGGCAAATGCATTTAGTATTCGCTACAAAGAAAGAAATATAAATTTTGGGGGTAATAAAAACAATGACACTAAAAAAACTAAGGCAGGAAAAATTGAAAAAAAATCTAGTTCGAGTATTCCAATTAGCTACGATGAGGCAAGAGAATTTAAAGAACGTTATGTTTTTCCAGCAACAAAAGTGGGAATAGGTTTGCGTGGCGCAAATGGAGTGGTTGCCAATATAGGTTCTAAAAAAACAAATCCAGATGTAAATATTACAGGAGGTGATGAAAATTATTTGGAATTAAATGGCTATAAAATTTTGTATGGAAGAAATTTTAACCCAACTGAAATAACAGCAGGTAGAAATGTTTGCGTAATAGGAAGTACAGTAGCACAAAAATTATTTCCCACCAATAACGCTAAAGCAATAGATGCAATAATAAATGTAGACCATATTCCCTACAGAGTTATAGCAGTGTTGGAAGAGAAAAATAGTAGTGCCTTTTTTAATGCCAATAGACTTGTAATAACAACATTTAATAATATCCGCAGGCAATATGCTACACAAGCATCTACCTACACAATAGCTGTAATGGCTAGCGACTTAAAAATGATGGATATTGCAATAGGCGAAGCCACTGCTACTTTTAGACCAATAAGAAAGCTAACAGTAACTGATGCCGAAAATTTTTTTATAGATAAAAGTGATAGTGTAGCAAAAGCACTTTTAACAAACCTTGGCTTTTTAGAAAAAGGTACAATTGGTATTGCATTTATTACACTCATTGGTGCAGCTATTGGACTTATGAATATAATGCTTGTGGCTGTAAATGAACGCACAAAAGAAATAGGGCTTACAAAAGCACTCGGTGGCACTAAAAAAGATATTCGTTCTCAATTTTTATTTGAAAGCGTAATAATAAGTTTACTTGGAGCATTAGCAGGAATTTTTGTAGGTGTACTAGCAGGAAATTTGGTTGGATTTTTTTTAAATACTGATTTTGTAATACCATGGCTTTGGATATTTATAGCCATAATTGTATGTACAGCCGTGGGCTTATTGGCAGGGCTTATACCAGCTATAAAAGCCAGTAAGCTAGATCCAATTGTAGCGCTTAGGTATGAATAAATTTATTTTTATGTTTCGTTCTTTAATAAAAAATGACAAATCTAAGTATGTCTTAGCTTTATTTTTTTATTAATTATTAATTATTTATTAAGCCTATAAATATTAAAATATTTATTCTACAACCATTGCTATTGCTTGC
>JANXOQ010000524.1 GCA_025357775.1 Ferruginibacter sp.
CTTGGCTTTGTTGAATAAAATTCCAACTGCATAGCAGTTGGAATTTATAGCTCTAACTAACTGATAAACAGTAATTATTTTGTAAACAAAGTATATGGAAATTGGTATTACATTTTGACAGTTCGTCTAAAAAATGTCAACTGCAAAATTTGGGTTAAATGTAATGCATTTAAACCCAGATTTTGCAGTTAAAAAACCCATAGCCATCTTGGCTTTGTTGAATAAAATTCCAACTGCATAGCAGTCGGAATTTATAGCTCTAACTAACTGATAAACAGTTATTATTTTGTAAACTAAGTTTATAGAAATTGGTATTACATTTTGACAGTTTGTCTAAAAAATGTGAACTGCAAAATTTGGGTTTAATTAAAGTTATCCCTTTTAAATACATTAGCTTGAGTGATATTATATTAGTAATGCTTATATTTTAAATTTTTTGTCTACCATACATAATTAAAATAAATATGTATTAGAGCCACAATATTTTACTTAAGGTAGTCGTTATAGTTAGAAATCTCTAATTATGAAAAATACTAATACATTTAGCGTAATAAAAATACTTATTATTACAATTTTTGCTTTTGTAAGCAAAAAAACAAATGCACAAAATTGTACAGTAAACGCTGGTGTAGATGCAAGTTATTGTTACAACCAACTAACAAATAGTGTTAATGATTTACAAACACTTTTTACGCTAACGGGCAATTCATCTGGCAATGTAAATACTACCCCTAACTTATTATGGGAAATTGTATCTGCACCTGTGGGAGCAAACATAAGTTTAATGACTGCCAATAATAACACTACCATTACAAAAGCAAAATTTTCTGATGTGCCTACTGGTATATATATATTTAGGATAGGTATAGACTGCCTTAATGGTGGTAGAATATATGACAGTGTTAATATTAATGTAGTAAATGTGGCAGACTTTCAGTTATTTGCAGATAAAAAATTAAGTGATATATGTGCAAATACTCAAGATTCTATCCATCTAGTTGGAAGGCCTTTAAAGACTGGTGAAGTACTTTTACTTAAATTTTATAATGTTTTAGTTAAATATAATAACACAACAATTTCAAGTTATTTCCAAATTGTTGGACCAACGAGTGACTCAGTAAGATTAACCGCAACAAATATTAGGTATAACATTTCTTGTTTAAGAGAGAGAAACGACCCTTATTTTAGAGTTGAATTAAAAAATGGCACATGTTCAAATTCTGGATACCCTCCTTTTATAAATGATGTAGAAACTTGGGGAGTTATTAGTCCATATATAGTTAAAAACGCCGTTAGAAATGTAGATACTTTAACGTGCGCAACAAATACCAAAATGTATATTAGCAATTATAATGTATGTGATATTGGAGGCTTACCTGATAATTACTATGCTAACAACACTATTATAAAAACAATAAGTGGATCTGGCACATTAAAATTTGGAGATAATTCCTCTGGTGAATTTGATTTGTTCTTAACAAATAATTGGGATACTGTAGCTACAAATACTTTGAACATGTATGAGATAACATACACAGGCAACAATTGTTTTGCTACATTTAAAGATACTGTAAAATTATTTTTAAAATCTTCGGCTCCAGGAACTACTGGTTACAGTTTTGTAAATGGCTTTTATTTTAATTACAAATATTTTTGCGTGCGACAACCTTTTCCACTTACAAGTTATACTTTTCCTTTGGTTACAAGTGGTATTGGAAATATCCCAAGTAGATATAAATTTACAATAACGGGATACAAAGAACAAAACTATTCGTCAGCAATTTTTTTAAACCCTAATAGAAAAGATAGTTTAACATTGGTTGGGCCTTTAGACCCCGGTTCTTACAGCTGTATAGTTCGAATTACTGATACTACAAATGGTTGTTTTTTTGATTATGCTCTTAGATTTGCATTAAGAAAACCTATCCAATTACCAACATTGAGGGATACGACTATTTGCGGATATTCGAATACCATTATTTTAAGTATTGCTAACGGGGTTTATCAAAATGAGTATACTTCGAATCTAGTGATTGGAAATGGAAATACAGCTATGTACTACGGAGATCTTTATCTTCGTTTAAACAACCCAATTGATTATAATTATGGGTATGATATTGCAGTAGTTCCTGTACCAATTTTAAATAATCCAAATGCATGTACCGATGGTAGGTCAGATACTTTCCATATTTCAATGTTATCAAGCGGTCATCCATCTAATGCGGGCACAGACCAGACCTTGCTTTGCAATGTAGCTACAACAAACCTAGCTGGTTCTTTACCATCTTCTACGGGTGGCATTGCGGGCTTTTGGAAATTTTTACCTGCAATATCTACTAATGCAGGAAATCCAATAGTGATTGTAGATTCTGCTAATAAAAATACAGAAGTTTCGGGCTTTAGTAATTTATCTACCTACTATTTTAGCTGGAATGTTAATGATGGTAATGGAGGTAATTTTTGCAACCTACAGCCAGATACTGTAATGATAGTTTTTTCGGGTATATCACCTACAACAACTCAAAAAGCTCAACCAGATTTTACTGGTATTTTAAGCAATGATAAACAGTACATGCTTACCTCCAACGCAGTAGTGCCTACATTTAATGTGCAATGGAATTATATAAGTGGCCCCGCTGGTTCTATAATTGTAAGCCCTAATGCTCAAAACACAAATATAACAGGACTTACAACGGGTACTTATTTATTTGAAATAATAGTTTCTAACACTTGTGGTATATTTAAGGATACTGTTGTGCTCAATTTTACTGGCATATTACCCGTTACACTAATCAGTTTTAATGGAATTAAAAATATAAATGGTAATGATGACCTTAGTTGGAATGTAGCAGATGAAATAAATATGAAACAATATGAATTAGAACTTAGTGCTGATGCAATAAGTTTTAAAAATATTAATACTTCAATTGCAAATAACAATGGGCTTTTTACAAACACATACTCTTATAAAAATAGTAAAACATCTAACGAAGTAAATTTTTACAGACTCAAAATGGTAAATTTAGATAACAGCTTTGTATATAGTAATGTTTTAAAGCTAGATAATAAGCAAAGTAATTTAAACAGTTTTACAATAGCTCCAAATCCTGCAAAAATAAATTTTAGTATAAATGTTAGTTCATTAGAAACACAATTTTCAAAAATAGAAATCTTGAATGTACTTGGTCAATTAGTTTATACAAGAAGTATAAAAATTTTAAAAGGTGTAAATAATTATCCTATAGATTTTGGTTTATTTCCAAAGGGTTTATATTTTGCAAAACTAAATAACGTTTCAAAGAAATTTATTATTGAATAATTTTTATGAAAAAATTGATAAAAGACACTTTGAAAAAAGTGTCTTTTATTTTTTAAAATAAAAAGGATATTACTATCATACAAAAAATATTATTTGTAATATCAAGTTTGTTGTAACGGTAGGCTGTTCATATTTATTTGGAAGTTTGGTAAATTCTATAAGCTTATAAAAACCCTCTTTTTGCTAGCTCATGCTAGCATCCGTGTTTTTTGAGTACATTACTAAATTAAAATTGCAATTAGTATTATATCAACTACTTTGATAATTTTATTAATAATAAGTACACTACAATTAAATTTTCACTTCGCCTATTTACTTTTTAGTTACATCGTATTTGTTTTGATTACTCCATTTTATACGTGTATAATTTATGAAATAGTTTAGAGCTATTTTTTTTACAATTGTTATTATATAGGCTATGTAAAATATTCTCTCCTTAAATGTTGTACCTAAACATTAAATAAACTATTTTAGCTAAAACTTAACTCCATTAAAAAAGCACTTACATACTTACACGATTTATTTTTAGGTGAATCTGTTACCAACGATTTTAAAAAAGAACTTAATAATGTTATTGGATTTAAACCAAACAACATTTTATTATACAAAACAGCGCTTAGCCATCGATCTGTAAGGGAAGGTGCAGACGAAAATAATGAACGATTAGAATTTTTGGGAGATGCAGTATTAGGATCTGTAATTGCACATTATCTTTTTAGAAAATACCCATATAAAGGGGAAGGTTTTCTTACAGAAATGCGCAGCAAAATGGTAAATAGGCAAAAGCTAAATGAAATTGCTATAAAAATGGGGCTAAAAAAAATTACCTATTACAACAAATTAGATAACTCTTTAAAATCTTCTCAAATATTTGGTAATACGCTAGAGGCTTTAATTGGTGCTATTTTTTTGGATAGAGGCTATGATAAAACACAACGCTGGATAGAAAAATATATGGTGCAAAACCACATGTTTACAGATGATTTAGAAGCTATAGAAATAAATATTAAAAATAAATTGTATGGTTGGGCTAATAAAAATGGAAAGCAATTAGAATTTACAACAGTAAAAGAATCTATAGAAAGTGGTAGACGATTATTTACCATTGGTGCTACAATAGATGGAGAAGTAATAGCACAAGCAAAAGGGTTTAATAAAAAAGATGCAAGCCAAGCAGCGGCTTTTAAAGCAGTAGAAACTTTAGGTTTATAAAAAATTGAGTATGAAATTTGGAATACTAGGAAGTGGTAGTTGGGGTACTGCCATTGCAAAAATATTAACTGATAATGGCAATGTTGTTAGCTGGTGGAACCGAAGTGAAGCAGCAATTGAACAATTTAAAATACGAAACCACAATCCTCAATACCTTACTAGTGCAAGATTTGATGTACAAAAATTAATACTTTCTACCAATGTACAACAGGTTATAGAACAAAGCGATGTTATCATAATTGCAATACCATCTGCATATACAAGTGAGGTACTTTTAACTTTAAACAAAAAAATATTTGAAGGCAAAAAAATTATTTCTGCGGTAAAAGGTATAATGCCAGGCGAAAATGAATTGCTCAATGATTTTTTAGCAAAACACTTTGGCGTTAAAATTGAAAATTATTTTGCCTTATTGGGTCCATGCCATGCAGAAGAAGTAGCAGCCGAAAAATTATCTTATCTAACTTTTACTGGTGTAGATGAAGCTACAACAAAAAGCATAGCAGATAATTTTAAAACGTCTTACATAAATACTGTTGTAAATAAAGATATATATGGCGTGCAATACGCAGCAGTATTAAAAAATATATATGCAGTAGCAGCGGGCATGGCACATGGGCTTGACTATGGCGACAATTTTTTGAGTGTACTTATTGCAAACAGTGCAGATGAAATGGCGGGCTTCTTACGAAAAGCAGGCATTATAAATGCAGAAGTTGGCTATATGGAAACAGACAAAAGTACCGTTGGAAAAAAACATGCAAACTATGCAGCCTCTGTATATCTTGGTGATTTATTGGTAACCTGTTATTCACTTTTTAGTAGAAATAGAACATTTGGAAATATGATAGGCAAAGGCTACTCTGTAAAAAATGCACAGCTAGAAATGAGCATGGTAGCGGAAGGATACAATGCATCTAAATGCATGCACATTATAAATGAAACCGTAATAGCTGAAATGCCCATTGCCCAAACAGTGTACGATATTTTGTGGAACGGAATGGATGCTAGAAAAGGTTTTGAAAAAATTGAAGAAGCGCTGATATAATTTATTGCAACTAAAAGTATTTCATAAATTTAAGTATTTTTTTTAGACTGTTTGTTTTTTTGAAGCATTGAGCCAATAAATTATATTGAGCTTTTGAAACCCTGCTATCCGTTCCTATCTTTTTTTTCGTTCCTCAAAAAAAGTATATCCACTTCTATCAGGGCTATGGTGAGCAGTAGTAATTTTTTCAACTTTTTATTTACGCTTTTAAAAAAGAAGAAAAAATTTTAGCTGAGAGTTTTTTTAAGTTTTGCTTTTGCTGGAAGACTAATACTATTTGTAAATTTATGAAGGGTATAAAAATTGTAAGTTAAGACTAAAGTATGAATCATATTTTAATGCAAAATTTC
>JANXOQ010000027.1 GCA_025357775.1 Ferruginibacter sp.
TTACATTGGTGTTTTGGTTATTGGGGCTCACTATTATTGCACCTGCTGGACCACTTATTTTGTTCCATTGCACATTAAAGGTAGGTGTAACTGCATTACTTGTAAGACTATAAATACCATTTAGCGGCAATAAGCCTAATGAGTCTATTTGGGCTGCTTGGTTACTAGATGGTGCTATGCCCGAAAAAATTACCCTTACTGTATCTGGCTGTAAATTGCAATAATTACCAGTATTACCGTTAGTTACATTCCAACTAAAATAATATGTAGATAAATTTATTAGCCCAGAAATAGCTGTATTTGGACTGGCAGAGTCCACTATGACAATTGGCGCACCAGCATTTGAGGATATGGCTGGTAAAAATTTCCAAAAGCCAGCTAGGCCGCCAGTGGTCGATGGTAATGACCCAGCAAGGTTTGTTGTATTAACATTACATAATAAAGTTTGGTCAGTGCCTGCATTGGATGGTCTGCCACCTGATAAAACACTTATATGAAAAGTATCAGAACGACCGTCTGTACAAGCAGAACTGTTATTAGGATTTTTAAAAATTCTAACATCATATTCGCCAGCACGTAAATTGTATACAGATATTCCATCATAACCTGCAAATATAGTTGCACCTGTACTTCCATTATTGTTTCCTACCAATTCTCCCCCATATTCGTCGTTATAAATATTATTTGGATATGGATAAGGAATAGTTACTTGATTTGAAAAAACATTTGAACATATTGAAGTATCTCTAAGTATTGGTAATGACTTTTGTGTTTTAAGACTAAAATAAGTAGGATAATTTAAAGTGCAGCCAGTAGTAGTGTCTGTAAAAGTTGTTAATACAGACCAATTCCTGCTTGTAATGTTACCAACCAACTCAATTGTATCGGTTCTGTAAGGATTTACCACCGTAAAATCAGACCCATAATAGGCTGTGGTAGTTAGCTTATATTTCGAAGGAATTGTACCCCCAGTTATAAAAGGTATTTTAACGGTTGATAGTGGATAAGATGAAGCGGGCAAGCAGAAAGTTGTATTACTAGAAAATGTAATGCCATTTGTAGACGGTATTGCAGATTTAAAAAACATTTTTATAGTATCTTTAAATGATGCATAACATGGAGTTGCTAGAAAAGTTACCTCAAAACTATGTAAGGTGTTATTGGTTACTGTATCCCAATTGTTATAAATGTTATATCCTGTGCCATAGTAATTCAACGTACCAGAGCCTGATAATTTAGTTATGCTTGTAGGTATAATTGCACCTACCCCTCCTTTTACGCAAATATTATTAACCCCAAAAGAAGCATATTCATATCTACAGGTTGCAGTATCAGTATTTCTGGAGGCTATCTTACTTACAAACGGCATTATCTTACCCATTCGCTCTGGTATATTGTTAATAATTGGTTCATCGACACCAGCAAAATTATTTCCATTAGTGTTATTGAAAATATTAAAAGAAAAAGAAGGATTACCATTTGAATTACAGACATTAAAATTATTATTTTTTATAGTGAATCTAATAGAATCCGCTGTGGGACCAAAAAATCGAGCTGCTCCTATACCTAATTGCGTGCAAGCATTGGTAGCAGTTAGGTCAATTGCATTTCCATCAATTAGTAAACCTTCATTGGCTTTTAAAGGCCTAGCTACAAGTTTTATAGAATCTTGGGTATTCCCACAGATTGTGCTCCATGCTTTGTTAGCATACATATAAAAGTCAGCTGTATTGTTTACAGTTATTTGTACAGTATCGTATACTCTACCACCAGTTAAACAATTTATTCCAAGCCTATATTTATAAATACCAGATGGTAAATCTCTATACCTACCAGCTATATAAGTAACATTGCTAGATGCACTTGCAATAGCAAGATTTGCTCCTAATGGTGTAGAAACTACTTCCCACAATAAATTAGGTGTTGCACTTAAATTTCCTGCTGAGTTTCCATTTAGTTGGAATAATGCGTAATAAGTATTCATATTAGGTGTTCTAAAATTAGCAGCTTCGTAGTTTACAGCTGCATCATTGCCCGCATTTACAGTACAATTTTGCGCCAAAGAAACTTTACCTGAAAAAATTATAATAGATATTAGAATAAGTTTAGCAACAAAAAATTTTAAAAAATTTATTTTCATAGGTTATTAGTTATAGGATGTAAAATTATAAAATTGTACGATTTATTTTTGCAGTAAAACGTCTAATTATTTTTAGTATAAATTCTATAAAGAAAAATTATATACATTGTTATTAGAGATTTATAATGTGCAGCATTTTAATTTGAAATAAAGATAAAATCAT
>JANXOQ010000062.1 GCA_025357775.1 Ferruginibacter sp.
TTTAAGTTTGATAATTCATCAATACTTCCACCTGGTTCTAATTGGACAGTTCATCCATCAGACCCTAATTACAAATACCTTTACCTAAATAACGTTACAGAAACTAGTCATACATTATTTTCTGACTCAGGCTTTAATGCCTTAGCTTATGGATTTGCAAGTTTTGAAAGTTATGGATATTCCGCAGGTACCAATGTAAAAGATTTATATCAACAAATAGGAACAGTAACTCAATATGGTACTGAAACAGCTCCTTCGGTATGTGCAAGTTCACCTTTTAAATTTAAAATATCGCTTCCTTACAAACCTTTACAATTAGCTTGGAATTTTAATGGTCAACAAACAAATGCTATTCAGACTGGTACCCCTCTAGGAACTGCTATGGTGCCAGATTCTACTACAATTGTAAATGGTAAATCTATTTATTGGTATTCATTACCTAATTTTTATAATTACAATACAGTTGGTATTTTTCCAGTAAATATTGATGCTCAAACTTCAAATGTAGATGGATGTGGTACAAACCAAGAAATAGATTTTGATTTAGAAGTTTCTAATCCACCAGTTGCTGATTTCAATTTTACGCAACCAGGTTGTGTTTCTGATACGGTTCGTTTTAATGATGCTACTGTAACTGTAAAGCCTAATTACCGTTGGTATTGGGATTTTGATGACGTAGGCAGTGGGGTTAATAATTTTTCAAATTTAAAAAATCCAGTGCATATTTTTACTACTGCGGGGCTCCATACGGTTAGGTTTGCAAGTATAACCACCCCCGGTTGTTTAAGTGATACTTTATCAAAAGTTGTTAATGTTCCAATACTCGTAAATGTTACAATTGCAGGTACAACTAATTTTTGCCGTAATTCTACATCAAATCCATTTGTAACATTTACAATAACTAATGGCAGAGCTCCGTACAGAATCAAGTATACATTATCAACAAATAGCGGTGCAGCTGTAGCGCAACCAGATATTATAACTAGTACATTAATAAATACTATCACAGTCCCTACAACTGTAGATGGTACTTTTACTTATTCAATCACAAGTATTGAAAATGAAAATGCTGCTTTTTGTACAGTTCCAATTACAGGTCAAACTGCCACTATCACCATAAACCCAATACCAACAGCTACCATTGCTGGTACTACAAATGTTTGCCAAAATACTGGTAACCAAACGGTAACTCTTACAGCCACAGGGGGTGCGACAGCAACAAGTATTTATCAGTTTACCTATACACCATCAGTAAATGGGGTAGCTGGTACAGCGGTAACCGTAAATTCTAATCCGGCGGGTATTGCTACTGTTATTGTTCCTACTACTGCTATTGGTACTTTTAAATATGATTTGGTTTCTGTGAAAGATGTGGCTTCAACTTGTTTAACAACATTAGTAGCAAGTGCTACTACATCAGCTACTGTATTTGTACAAGCTACACCTATTGCTACAATTGTAACCAACGATACGGAGGAATGTAAAGACGAAACACAACCAATTATAACTTTTACTGGTACAAGTAGCAATGCACAACCTTTAACATACGAATTTTTTTATCACATAACCACTAATGGTATTGCAGGTTTACCACAGACTATAACTACCACTACTGCTTCTAATACAGCCACAATTAGTGTACCTGTAACTACTGTTGCTACTTATATTTACACTTTAGATAGCGTAAAAACAACGAGTCCAACTGCTACATCTTGTGTTAAAATATTTACAAATGCGGATGTTACGGTTAAAATAAACCCTTTGCCTTCAGCCACAATCTCTGGTACAACAACAGTGTGCCAAGCAGCAGGCGCACAATCTGTTACCCTTACTGGAGCAGGAGGTACAATACCATATAAATTTACTTATACTTTAAATGGAGGTGCTCCAATAACGGTGTTTTCAGACGCAGGTTTAGATACAAAAGTACTTACCGTATCTACCGCTATTGGAACATACATATATAAAATAATAAAAATAGAAGATGCAACAGCTACAATATGCACACAAAATTATGTAGCACCAAATGAGCCTACGGCTTCAGTAGTAATGCAGGCTACTTCAACTGCTACCGTTTCACCAGTAACTACCACAGTTTGTCAAGATGCTTCTGCGCCTACAATTACATTTACTGCTGCTAATGGTACTGCTCCATTTATTTTTACTTATACGCTTACAACAAATGGTGTGGTAAGTGGTTTACTAACTACAACATCTTTAACAGGTTCGTTTTCAGCTCCGCCAATAACTGTACCAATGGGTACCTCTGGTGCTGCAAGCACTTTGGTTTATTCATTACTTAAAGTAAAAAATACGGGGCCTACAGCTTGTGAAACTATAATTACAGGGCAAATAGCAACGGTAAATATTAACCCAATACCAACAGCTACAATAGGTACAACAACTACTGTTTGCCAAAATAGTACGGCTGTACCAGTTACATTTACTGGTGCTAATGCTACTGGTGGGGCAGGTGCCAGTTATATTTTTACCTACACCATAAATAATGGTGCTTTGCAAACTACTGCTGCGGGCAATAATATAGTAATAAACCAAGCTACAACTGTGGCAAATGTTTATACATATAGAATTTTATCAGTAAAAGATGCGGTAACAAATTGTATAAAAAATTATACAGTGGCAACAGCGCCTACAACAGTTATAACGGTAAAAGAAATAGCAACTGCTGCTATTACAAGTAGCGTTTCTTCGGTTTGTCAAAACAGCACAACATTACCAGTTATCACTTTTACTGCTACTGGTGGACAAGCACCATTCAGGTTTAAATATACTATTACTACCAATGGAGTTCTTGGGGCTGTAATAACTAGTCCATTTACAATAGTTGGTAATTCACTTACTTTAAATGCTCCTACAGGTACTGCGGGTTCGTATATATATACTCTCTTAAGCGTAGAAGAATCTGCAAGCAGTTGTGTAAATGCCCAAACAGGCAGTACACAAGTAGTTGTGCATCCTCAGCCAACGGCAAGTTTTGCTACAACTCCACCATATTGTGCTTTTAATAAAGTAACCTTTATGCCTACGTTTGGCATTATACCTACAGGCACAGTTACCAGTTGGGTATGGAATTATGGCGATGGTGCAGGGCAACAAATAAGAGCCGATGGTGCAGATTTTGATATAACTTATTTAACTGCTGGTGTAAAACCAGTTACATTCAAAGTAATATCCGATAAAGGTTGTGAGAGTGTAATCTTTACCCCACTTTTACCAGTTACTATAAATAGTAAACCAAAAGCAGGCTTTAAAAACCCCGAGGCT